>JAPHUU010000158.1 GCA_026193555.1 Rhodanobacter sp. | reverse complement strand
GCACCTTGTAGCGGGCGGGGTCGGTCGGATCGCGCAACACGCGTACCCAGTCCAGCCAGTCGCCATAGCTGTTGGTGAAGCCCCAGGCGATCTGGCCGTTGGAGCCGGCCACGATGGCCGGGGTGCCGGGCAGGCTGACCCCATTCACGTCGCGCTGCCCGCTCGGCGCGTCGGGGTCGGGGTAGCGCAGGCGGGCGCGGAACCAGATGTTCGGCACGCGCAGGCCCAGGTGCATGTCGTTGGCGAGCATCGCCACGCCAATGCCGGTGAGCGCGCCGCTGACCGCGAAGTTGTTGCTGCCGGGATGGAACGCGTTGAGGGCGGGCGCCAGCATCGAGGTCAGTGCGTCGCTACCGAGAGCGAGCGGTTCGGACGCCGGGGCGGTGGCGCGCAGGTCGAACTGGTTGGCAGTGGGGATCACCGGTTGACGGGACAGCCTGCCGAGCAGTGGTGCTTCCCAGTCGGGGTCCGGTGCCAGCAGGAAGTCGACCAGCGGCGCGGGCAGCACCGAGCGCATCTGCGCCAGCCGCAGCTCCCGCTCGTTGCGGCCATCGCCGTTGAGATCCAGGTACATCGCGGCGATCACCAGCAGGCTGTCCTCGGAGCGCCACGGCCGGGGCTTGCTGCCCAGCAGCAGGTACTCCCACGGCCGCACGCGCAGATCGGCGAGCCCCGCGTTGACGCCATCGCGGTAGCGGTCGAGTTCGTGTTTCTGCACCGGCGGAAGCTGGGCGTAGGCGGCCTCGGCCACCGCCCGCAGGCGATGGCGGCGATGGTTGAGATCGGTCGGCAGTGCCCCCTTGCCGACCAGCGCGGACAGCTCGCCGGCCGGCATGCGCCGCATCAGGTCCATCTCGAAGAAGCGTTCCTGCGCATGGACGTAGCCGAGCGCGTAGCTGATGTCGGCGCGGCTTTTCCCTTCGATGGTGACGGTGCCCAGCGCGTCACGACGGATGCTGATTTCGCCAGCCAGGCCCGGCGACGGGCGTGCGCCATCAAGCCTGGCGCGGCTGCCGGCAAGCAACCACCACAGTGCGATGAAGGTGATCAGCAGCAGGGCCAGCAGTCCCAACAGCAGCCGGCGCGCGATGCGCCAGATTCCGCTGCGCGTCATGGCGTGGCAAACACGGCGAAGATGCCGGCGTAGGGCTTGACCATGAAGGCCGGTGCGCCGGCGTAGCCCTCGCCGTCGACGTACAACTGCGAGATGCTGCCATCCAGGTACAGTGCATCACGGCAGCCCAGGCGGTCGCGGAACAACCGCCCAAAGGTATGGAAGTTCACCGGGGCCTCGCTGACCGCAAAGATCACCTCGGTCGGTGTTTTCACGCACACGCCGCTGCGCCATTTCAGGCTGGACGAGTCGTCGATGAACTGTTCGTTGAGCTGGCCGTCGATCAGCAGCATCGGGCCGGACTGGGTGGCCCATTGCGCCGGCTTGTGGTCGGCCTTGAATGCCTGGCTGGTGCGCACCGCAGCATGGCCGTCCGGATAGATCACGAACACGCCGTTCGGCAGTAGCGAGAAGTTGCCGGACGCCGGGTTGCCGTGGGCCAGGTTGAGCGGGATGACGGTCTTGCCGTTTTCCACATGCAGCCCCAGCGGTGCCCACTGGCGGTCATAGATGCCGGCATTGGCGGCGAACAGCAGTCGCTGGCCGCGCGCCTCGCCCCATTGCCGCAGGGTCTCGATGCTGCCGAATGGCTGTCCGCTCTGCGGGTCGCGCCAATGCAGGCTCAGCGCATCGCGCTTGAGGTTCAGTCGCACAACACGATAGTTCTGGCCCGCGAAGGCCAGCTCCTTGCTGTCCAGCGCCCGCGCCGGCGCGGTGCACCCCGCGGCGCCGACCAGCAGCATCAGCGACAGCAAACAACGCCACGGCCGGCGGCAGGCAGGCAAAACGGAGAGCGATCGCGGATAGAACGGCATCTGTCGATGGTCGCCGTACAGCGTGGCCGGTGCAAGCCCGGCGCATCGCCTGCCGTTCAGATGGCGCAGCGTGGCGCGCGGGGTGCCGCTAAACTGGGATTTTCCCCGCTGGCCCTTTCGATGCCTTACACCCCGATCGTCGCCACACTGGGCTATGTGCTGTCGCCCGATCGCAGCGAGGTGCTGATGATCCATCGCAACGCGCGCCCGGACGACCAGCACTTGGGCAAGTACAACGGCCTCGGCGGCAAGATGGAGCCGGGCGAGGACATCGCCACCTGCATGCAGCGGGAGATTTTGGAGGAGGCTGGCATCAGCTGCGAGTCGATGCAGCTGCGCGGCACCCTGAACTGGCCGGGCTTCGGCAAGCAGGGCGAGGACTGGCTCGGCTTCATTTTCGTGATCGAGCGCTATGCAGGCACACCGTTTTCAGGCAATGCCGAGGGCACGCTGGAATGGGTGGCTCTGGAACGCCTGATGGAGCTGCCGATGTGGGAGGGCGACCGGCATTTTCTGCCACTGGTGTTCGACGCCGATCCGCGCCCGTTCCACGGCGTGATGCCGTATCAGGACGGTCACATGCAATCGTGGTCGTATACCCGCCTGTGAGCAGGGGCGACGACGACAAGCACATCCGCATCGTCGCCGCGGTGATCCGCGACGACGCCGGCCGCGTGCTGCTGGTGCGCAAGCGAGGAGCGAAGGTGTTCCAGCAACCTGGCGGCAAGCGCGATCCCGGTGACGTCGATGACCTCGCCACGCTCGCCCGCGAACTGCGCGAGGAGCTCGGCTGCACCCTGGTCGAAGGCTCGGCCCGCTACCTCCGCCACGCCTGTGCACCGGCGGCCAACGAACCGGGGCATACGGTGGAGGCGGAAGTCTACGTGGTGCGGGTGACTGGTTCGATCCGCGCGATGGCGGAAATCGAGGAACTGCGCTGGATCGATCCGGCCATGCCCGACGGCGTGCCGATCGCGGCACTGAGTCGCGGGCACGTCCTGCCGTTCCTGTGACCTGCCGATGGACCGACTGCAGGTCGGGGGCGGTCAGATGGTCAACCCGCGCGGCTTCACCTGCATGCACATGCCGGTGACCCAGGATATGCGACAACTTTCACCGACTCTGTCGAGGGAATGTGTCCATGTCCAGCGAATCCAGCACCCAGACCCCCATTCTCATTGTCGGCGCCGGTCCGACCGGACTCGTGCTCGCGCTGGGCCTTGCCCGGCGTCATGTGGCCTTTCGCCTCATCGACGCCGCGCCCGGACCCGGCCAGCAGTCGCGTGCGATGGTGGTGCAGGCGCGCACGCTGGAATTCTATCGCCAGTTCGGCCTGGCCGATCAAGTTGTCGGTGCCGGCGTCAAGGTGGAGACGGCGCACCTGCGTGAAGCGCATCGGGACGGTGGCATCAAGGAGGTGCTGAAGGTCGATTTTTCCGACCTGGGCAAAGGGCAGAGTCCGTATCCGTTCCTGCTGGCCTATCCGCAGGACGATCACGAGCGCTGGCTGGTCGGTCAATTGCAGAGCCTGGGCGTGACGGTGGAATGGGACACGCGTCTTGAGCGCTTCAGCCAGGACGCGCGGGAGGTGCATGCGCGTCTGATTCGCCCCGACGGCAGCGGCGAGGCACTTCAGGCGGACTACATCTGTGGCTGCGACGGCGTGCGCAGCGTGGTGCGCGAAACGCTCGGACTGGACTTCACCGGTGGCACTTACGAACAGCTCTACTACGTGGCCGACGTGACGATCGAGGGTGGCTTCGAGCGCGACCTGTTCTTCAACCTTGGCGAGAACACGCTGGCCCTGATGCTGCCGGTGCGCTCGCGCGGCGTGCAGCGATTGATCGGCCTGGTGCCGTCTTCGCTGGCATCGGCCGACGATGCCGAGACCACGCAGGTCGATTTCGAGGATATTCGTGCCGAAGTCGAGCGGTTGGTGGAGGTGAAGGTCGACCAGGTGAACTGGTTCTCGACCTACCGCGTCAGCCATCGCGTCGCCGGGCATTTTTGCAAGGACCGGGCGTTCTTGCTGGGCGACGCCGGCCATGTGCACAGCCCCGCGGGTGCGCAGGGTATGAATACCGGGATTGGTGACGCCATCAACCTGGCGTGGAAGCTCGCGCAGGTACTCGATGAGCGTGCGGACTCCCGTCTGCTGGCCACCTATGAGAGCGAGCGCATCGCGTTCGCGCGCCGGCTGGCCGCCAGCACCGACGCTGCCTTCAAGCGCGTGGTGGCGAGCGGCACTGATGGAGCGCTGGCGCGCCGCTTGTTGCTGCCGTTGGCGTACAAGCTGGGCACGCGCTGGCAGTTCGGGCGCTACGTGCTGTTTCGCATGCTCTCGCAAATCGGCATCCATTACGGCGACAGCGCGCTCAGTCATGGGCGCGCCGGTCGTGTCGCCGGTGGCGACCGCCTGCCCTGGGTCGACAGCGGCGACACGACCGGTGATGACAACTTTGCGTCGTTGGTGTCACTCGACTGGCAGCTGCACGTCTACGGGCGTGCCGACACCGTGCTGGCGGCGGGCTGCGCTTCAATGAAGCTCCCGCTGCAGGTGTTCGAGTGGAGCGAGGCGGCGTATCGCGCTGGCCTGGCCCGTGATGCAGCGTATCTGATCCGACCGGATGGATACGTTGCGCTGGCGACTGAGGGCGACAATCTGCTCGAGCAGATTGCCGAATATGCACAGACGCGCGGATTGCGGTTTGCTGGCTGAGGAGGCCGCGTCTCCCTGAATCCCATGGTCGCCGCGCGGGCGGCTATGCCAGCCGGGAGTCGGTGGATATTTCGGAACGGCGACTGCTTGCCCAGGGGCTGACGTGGGAAGCTTGCGGGTCGATCGACGGTGTGCTGCATGGTGCGCGTTTGCGCAGACCGCCCCTTGAGCGACTGGACTCAATTCTGAACGTGCCGGCCATCGCCATGGCCCACGGACTGGGCAAGGTGGCGCCTTGTTTCGTCGATGCCGATACCGCGCCGTTCGGTGCCGATGCCAGCGGGCCGAAAGGCGGCCTGACTGCGATCGTGTTTCCCAACCACCTCGTGTACCTGATCACCTGGTACTTCCTGGCGCTGATGGTGGCCATCGTCGGGTTCTACGTGGCGCGTGGCGAGATGCGCCAGCGGCGGCGCTGACCTGCGGCGGGGTCTCGCACGTGCCACCTCGGGCCGGGTCAACGCAGGATGGCGAGGGGCTCGGGGCGCGCAGCCGCGCGTGCCTCAGTGCCCCCAGCGACGGCCGTGGAAGTCGTCCTTTTCCACGCTGATCGAGATGCCCACTCCGCCAGTCGGGTGGTCGCAGCTGCCCAGCGCCTTGCTGATGTTGATGGTGCCGGTTTGGTAGTTGCCGCTGACGTGGTTGCCGCCAACTACGCCCATGCCCACGCTGCCGTGAGCCTGGGGCTGGGTGTAAGTGGAGTCGTCGCAGCCTTGCGTGGCGTTCTCGGCGGCATCGGCGTAGGTGCGGCCGCTGGTGTCGCCATAGTAGACGCCCGGGGCGGTGCTGGTGCTCGTTGGCGCCGCCCCCTTCGAGTTACCTGTGGTGCTGGCAGCGGTTGCTTTGGTGGTGGCCGGTGCATGGGTGGAGCTGGCTGGCGCCGGCATCAGCGAGCCGGGCGGCAGCTTCAGGTTGAGCGGTTGGCTCGATGTCTGGGCCAGGGTCGTGAAGGCCAGCAGGCTGGCGGCGATGATGCCGAGGGTTCGGGGGATGCTCATACACGCTCCGCGAGTGTGGTCAGGACAACGCGCGACGCGGCGTTGCGTGCACAGTACCTGTTTGGGTCGCGCGGAGGCAGTAAGTTCCGGACGCCGGAAATTCGCTCACTGATCCGCGTTCAGCCGCGTGGCACGGCGATCGGGGGCGGAGGCGGGCTTTGCGGCCGGGGGCAGACGATCCAGCAGCTCGTGGCGGCGTTGCGCGGGGCAGCGACAGTGCTGCAGCCCACACCGCTCGGCCATCGCGGAACCCGGCATACGCCGTTGCCGCGCGCCGGGTCCAACATGCCGCGCCAGACGCCATGCGTTGACGGGGCACGGGTGGTCCCGCCGATCAGCCGGTGGTCTCGATCCGCTCCACCCGGCGCAGGCCACGCGGCAGCACGCCGCCGCGGCTGGCGCGGTTGCCGCCGTACTCGACCAGGTCGGCCCACTTCAGGGTCAGCTTGCGCAGGCCGGCGTACAGGGTGACTTCGCCCTTGCCCTCGCTGACCACCGCCACCCCGACCACGCGCTCATCGCCGGCCACCAGCTTCGCCTTGGGGATCTCGATCAGCTTGTTGCCCTTGCCCTTGTCCAGCTCGGGCAGCTCGGCCACCGAGAACATCAGCAGGTGGCCTTCGGTGGTGACCACCACGATGCGGTCGCGTGCCGGGTCGGCGCTGACCTGCGGCGCCAGCACTTTCGCCTTGTCGCTGAGGCTGATGATTTGCTTGCCGGCCTTGTTGCGGCCGGTCAGCGCCTCGAAGCGGGTGACGAAGCCGTAGCCGAAATCCGTGGCCAGGATCAGCCGGGTGTCGTTGTCCCCGGCGATCAGCGCATCGAAGCTGGCGCCAGCGGTGGGGCTGAAGCGGCCGGTCAACGGCTCGCCGTTGCCGCGGGCCGAGGGCAGCGTGTGTGCCGGGGTGGAATAGCTGCGGCCGGTGGAATCGATGAAGGCCACCTGCTGGGTAGTGCGTGCCTTGACCGCCGCCAGCAGGCTGTCGCCCTCGCGATAGTTGAGGCCGTCGGCGTCGACGTCGTGGCCCTTGGCGGCACGCGCCCAGCCTTTCTGGCTCAGCACCACGGTGACCGGCTCGCTGGCGACCAGGGCGCTCTCGTCCAGCGCCTGTGCCACTTCGCGTTCAACCAGCGGCGAGCGGCGGTCGTCACCGAACTTCGCTGCGTCGGCGCGCAGTTCGTCCTTGATCAGGCTCTTCAGCTTGGCCGGCGATTTCAGCAGCACGTTGATGCGGGCGCGCTCCTCTTCCAGCTGGTCGGCTTCGCCGGTGATCTTCATCTCTTCCAGCCGCGCCAGCTGGCGCAGGCGGGTTTCCAGGATGTAGTCGGTCTGCTCCTCGCTGAGCCTGAAGCGGGCCATCAGCACGGTCTTCGGCTCGTCCTCGGTGCGGACGATGCGGATCACCTCGTCGAGGTTGAGGTAGGCGATACGCAGGCCTTCCAGCAGGTGCAGGCGACGTTCGACCTTGGCCAGGCGATGTTCCAGTCGTTTGGTGACGGTGCTGGTGCGGAAAGTCAGCCACTCGCTGAGGATGCGCCTGAGATCCTTCACCTGCGGCCGACCATCCAGACCGATCATGTTGAGGTTGACGCGGAAGCTCTTTTCCAGATCGGTGGTGGCGAACAGGTGTTGCATGGTCTCGTCGGCATCGACGCGGTTGGAGCGCGGCACGATCACCAGCCGGATCGGGTTCTCGTGATCGGACTCGTCGCGCAGATCCTCGATCATCGGCAGCTTCTTGGCGCGCATCTGCGCGGCGATCTGCTCGAGGATCTTCGACGGGCTGACCTGGTGCGGCAGCGCTGTGATCACGATGTTGCCTTCCTCGCGCTGGTACACAGCACGGGCACGCACCGAACCGCCGCCGCTCTGGTACATCGCCAGCAGGTCGGCGCGCGGGGTGATGATCTCGGCCGCGGTGGGGTAATCCGGTCCGCGCACGTGTTCGAACAGATCGGCCACGGTGGCGTCCGGGTCGTCCAGCAGGCGGATGCAGGCGCTGGCCAGTTCGCGCAGGTTGTGTGGCGGGATGTCGGTGGCCATGCCCACGGCGATGCCCATCGAGCCGTTCAGTAGCACATGCGGCACCCGCGCGGGCAGCCAGCTGGGTTCGTCCATGGTGCCGTCGAAGTTCGGCACCCAGTCGACCGTGCCCTGGCCCAGCTCGCCCAGCAGCGCCTCGGCGATCGGGCTGAGCTTGCTCTCGGTGTAGCGCATCGCGGCGAAGCTCTTCGGGTCGTCCGGCGAGCCGAAGTTGCCTTGGCCATCGACCAGCGGGTAGCGGTACGAGAACGGCTGCGCCATCAGCACCATCGCTTCGTAGCACGAGCTGTCGCCGTGCGGATGGAACTTGCCGATCACGTCGCCGATGGTGCGCGCGGACTTCTTCGGCTTGGCCGTGGCGGCCAGGCCCAGCTCGCTCATCGCGTAGATGATCCGCCGCTGTACCGGCTTCAGGCCGTCGCCCACGAACGGCAGGGCGCGGTCCAGCACCACGTACATCGAGTAGTCGAGATAGGCCCGCTCGGCGTATTCCTTCAGCGGGATCTGTTCGTAATTGGCTTGCAGGTTCATGCGGTTACATCGATCCGTTGCGCGCAAACTGCGCGAATAGCCGGACGATGGTGCCAGAAAGTGGCGGGACCGTGTAGGAGCGCACCCTGTGTGGGAAGAACAAACACCGCTGTCGCCTCGCAAATCCGATCGCCTGCGATGTGGGCTCCTGCAGGGATGGCGTGGTCCTCATTCCCGAACCACCTCGATGCCCAGCTTGCGCAGCTGCGCCTGCACGCTGTCCGGTCCGGCCAGGTGGCCGGCACCGACCGCGATGAAGGTCGTGCCAGGCTGGTGCAGCATGCCGGCGATCTTCGCGGCCCAGGCCTGATTTCGTTCGACCAGCAGTCGCTGGTAAAGCAGCGGCTGGTTCTGGTGCAGTTCCTCTTCTTCCAGCCGCGCGATCGCGGCGGTGTCGCCGGCTTTCCATGCTCGGATCAGGGCAGCGAGTTTGCTGCTGCCCTTGTCGACATCGTGCAGGGTGGCGCGCAGGAACCCCAGCTCAACGGCGGGGGGCAGGCCGGCGAGAAAGCGGATCTGCTGCTCCGCGGTCTCAAGCCCATGGACCGGCTTGCCGGCCTTGAGCATCAGCGCTTGCAGCAACTTGTCCACGCCATGCGCCGGATCAAGGCCCGCCTTCATCAGGGGCGCCAGGGACAGTGTCAGCGCAGCCAGCCACGGGCGCATGATCTGCAGCGTGCGCACGCCGCCGGGTACGCCGGCGGCCGTCGCGGCCCGGGTGAGGGCGATGTTCTCGGCGGCACTGAGCTTGCCGGCCAGTGGGTGGCTCAAGTCGAGTCCGTACCGCAGCACCAGCGCCTGCATGTTCGCGGCATCGTCGTCGGTCAGCTCGATGGTGAGCGAGCCGCTCTGCGCCAGCGCCTTGTCCAGCGCCGGGAAACGCCACGCGGTGTCGTTCGGCAACAGATGCACGGTACCGAACAGGTAGATCGTGCTGTCGGCCTGCCGGACGACCCACAGGGCCGGCTGGGCGAGTGCCGGTGTGGCCAGAAGCAGGCCGAGCAAGGCCGCGGCGACCCGGCAACGGAGATGGCGGAACACAGGCATGCGTCTTCCTCGCAGGAGGCGGGTTGCTTCCGATGGTGGCATGAAGTGCCCGTTCTGACGACGGATCAGCGCGGCGCGCGATAGCCGCCGGCCACTCCACGTGGGCTCAGCACCAGCTGCCATAGCTGGTCGCGGCGGCTGCGAAAGACTGCGGCGGAGGCTGCCAGGTAGTAGCGCCACATACGCCGGAATTGGTCGTCGTAGCTGGCGGCGAGCGTCGGCCAGGCCGCTTCGAAGTTGTCGCGCCAGGCGATCAGGGTGCGGTCGTAGTCGGCGCCGAAGTTGTGCCAGTCCTCGACCACGAACAGATCTTCCAGCGCAGCGGTGACCTGACTGGCAGCGGGGATCACCGAGTTGGGGAAGATGTACTTCTCGATCCACGGATCGGTCTGTGCCGGAGCCTCGTTGCTGCCGATGGTGTGCAGCAGCGACAGGCCGTCGTCGTTGAGGCAGCGCCGCACGGTCTCGAAATAGCTGCGGTAGTTCCTGCCGCCGACGTGCTCGAACATGCCGACCGAGTACACCGCGTCGAAGCGCTCGTCGATCTCGTGGTAGTCCTGCAGGCGAATCTCGATCGGCAGTCCGGCGCACAGCTCGCGTGCGTAGACGGCCTGCTGCTGCGATACGGTGATACCGACGCCTTCGACACCGTAATGCTCTGCCGCATACTTCAATGCCTCGCCCCAGCCGCAGCCGATGTCGAGTACGCGCTGGCCGGGTTTCAGCTGCAGCTTGCGGCAGATCAGGTCGAGTTTGGCCGCCTGTGCGTCGTCCAGGTTGTCCGCTTTCGCCCAGTAGCCACAGGAATACACCAGGCGCTTGCCGAGCATGGCCCGGAACAGGTCGTTGCCGAGATCGTAGTGCAGCTTGCCGATCTCGAAGGCGCGTTCACCGCGCTGCAGGTTGATGAAGCGCGCCTTCAGATGGGCCAGCAACGTGTCGAGCGTTTTCAACTCCTGATCCAGACCGGCCGTCAGCAGCCGGGTGCACAGCCCGGGCAGGTCGTCGGCATGCCACCAGCCGTCCATGTATGCCTCGCCCAAGCCGAGTGAGCCATGCGCGAACACGCGAGCGTAAAACCGCTCGTCCTGTACACGCAGGTCGATCGGGGCATCGCCGTCGATATGGATACCGGCGTGCTCAAGCAGATGGCTGGCGCGCTCCTTCAAGTTGACCTGGTTCATGCCGCGCCTCGCAGGTGCTGTGGTTGGCCTTGAAGGCTCGGGTCATGTGGTGGTCAACCCTTGCCGAGTGTTCCAAAGCTTGCCGGAGAGCGTGCATACACCGCGTCGACGCCGGCGGCGCGAGCCAGTCGCAGCAGCAGGTCGGCCTGTTCCTCGCGCAACAGGAACTCGACCCGGACGGGCAGGTCGTCGGCCAGTTCGAAGAACTGTTCCTCGTGCAAGACGCCGTGGCGGCCAAAACCGGCGATGGCGCGGAACACCGAGCCGCCAGCCAGCCGGTTATGGCGGGCCTGTTCCAGCAGCCATTCGTACACCAGCACGCCGTCATGCTTGGCACGGACATGGCAATAGAACGTCAACCGCACGCCCTGTTGCAGGGTTTCCTGGTTCATGGCGACTCCGGGGTCAATGGCGCAGCAAGCTGCGGGTGAGGCTGATGCCGAGCACGGTCATCGCCAGCGAGCCGGTCACATGCACCGCCACGTGGCCGCTGAACCACAGGTACTGCTGGCGCAGCAACAGCGTGGCGGCCTCGGCCGAGAAGGTGGAGAACGTGGTCAGGCCACCGAGGAACCCGGTGAACACGAACAGTCGCAGTTCCGGCGACAAGGTCTGGAAGTGATCGAACAGACCCATCACGCAGCCCATCAACAGACCGCCGGCGAGGTTGGCAGCCAGCGTACCCAGCGGCAGGGTGGGAAACAGCGGGTTGAGCAGCATGCCCAGTCCCCAGCGCAGCCAGCACCCCAAGGCGCCACCCACGCCGATTGCAGCAAATCCGGTAACACCCACGAGCACGTCTCCTGACTGAATAGGGGCCGGTTTCCGCGGTGACAGGCGCGCCTGCGCCGCCGGAAGCCGGTGGTGCAGGCATCATCAACTTCAACGCGGCTTGCACGGGAAGTGGTTTGTTGCGCGAATGGCCGGTGGCCTTCGCGCAACGGGAGGCATGCCATCTCCCGAGCGGCCATCCTAGTCGATCTGGCGGCCTCCCCGTCAAGCGATCAGCGCGACGGGATCGAGGGAAGTCGGTGTGTCCGGACAGGCACCGGGCCGCCCGAATGCCCGCCGCCGGTTCGTGTATCACGTTCCGGCAACCGCAGGCCCGCGCGCGACCGCCGATCATGCTGCAAGCTTTTCGGGGTGTCCTATACTCGCCCGGCCCTTGTCCACGTCTGCATGTCTGAAATGAATCCCCCTCATCGTGCCGTGCGGCGCAGCCTGCCATGGCTGCTGGCGGCGCTGTCGATGATCGGTCCGTTCTCGATCGACGCGGTGTTCCCGTCATTTCCGCTGATCGGTGCACGTTTTGGCGTGGATGCGCCCGCGCTG
>JAPHUU010000033.1 GCA_026193555.1 Rhodanobacter sp. | reverse complement strand
TGCGCGTCATGAACGCGCGCAGCACGGATGCCAGCGCAACGGAGATCGCCATGTAGACGGCGTACTGGATGATCTGCGCGCCCTCCGCGGAATGCATCACCATCGGCAGCGGGCCGAGTGCGCACAGTGCCATTGCGGTGAGGAAATCCCAGCGTCCGAGCCAGATCACCGACGACGCCACCGGCAGCAACAGGCCCGGCAAGGCATGCGGTATTCCGGCCGAAGGTGTCATGCCGTTGAGGTTGATGCCGATTTCCAGCAGGAGTACGCACAGCAGTGCCAGCATCCTGAGCGGCAGCGGTTCCCGGATACGACGGGCGGCCATGATCAGCAGCAGCAGCGGCGGCGCCAGCGCCAGCTGCAACAGCAGCGGAGCCGAGGAAACGTGGACGGCGCGGCGGGCGACGATGCCCACCAGATAGGCGATCAGCGCCGTCGTCATCAAGGCGTGGATCATCGGGCCCATCCGCTGCGCCAGGTACGTGGCGAATTCATGACGCTGCCCTGGGGAGTCGGGGTGCTGTCGAATGGCGGGCGAGGCTCGCATGAGGAGAGTAATGGGTGAACTCAGGGGGAATGGAACAACGTTATGCAATTTCGGTGCCAAATTGGCCTTGTGCGCCGTCGACGCGCCTGGTGAGGAAGTGCGGTCGTGACCTTCGGCATGGGTGGAGCGCGGGGCTTCCGGTCTAGCATCGACGTCCCGGATCCGTGTCGCGACAGTTCGATCGTGGTGCGGATCTCCGGTGCCTGGTTGCCATTGCTCCATCCGCATGGCCGGTTCCGGGCTCGCCCGTCAAAGCCGGCCAACGCTCATCAGGCCCACGTCCCCGCTCGGAGAACCGTTTGAAAGTCATCCATCTTGCCTCTGCCCTCGTTGCCAGCGCCTTCGGTCTGGCCAGCTTCAGCTCGTTCGCCGGTGTCCCGGCTCCGCAGGATGTGCCCTATCAGGGCACCCTGAAGATCAGCGTGGACGCCACCGACGTGGCCCATCGCATCTTCCGCGTGGCAGAAGTGATACCGGCCAAGCCAGGCCCCCTGACCCTGCTTTACCCCCAGTGGATCCCCGGCAACCACTCGCCGACCGGCCCGATCGACAAGATGGCCGGCCTGGTGTTGACGGCCAATGGCAAGACGCTGACGTGGAAGCGTGACCCGCTGAACGTCTATGCGTTCCACGTCGAGGTGCCTCAGGGCGCGTCCCGGGTGGAGGCGCAGTTCCAGTTCCTGTCGCCGCAGGAGCGCCGCCAGGGTCGCGTGGTGATGACCCCGGAAATGCTCAACCTGCAGTGGAACACCGTCACCATGTACCCGGCCGGCTACTACGCGCGCCAGATCAATACCGAGCCGAGCGTGACGCTGCCGATCGGCTGGCAGGCAGGCACCGCGCTGGAAGTGGCCTCGAAGACCGGCAACACGATCAACTTCAAACCGATCAACTACGACGACCTGGTTGATTCGCCGATCCTGGCCGGCCAGTACTTCAAGCGCGTGAACCTCGATCCGGGCGCCAAGGCCGCGGTGTTCATGGACCTGGTCGGCGACGACGCCAAGGCGATCGACATCAAGCCCGAGCAGATCAAGCTGTTCCGCGAGCTGGTGCAGCAGATGTACAAGATGTATGGCGCGCACCACTACAACCATTACGACTTCCTGGTCTCGGTGAGCGACAAGCTCAGCGGCATCGGCCTGGAGCATCACCGTTCCAGCGAGGACGGCGTGTCGGCGACCTTCTTCACCGAGTGGAAGAAGAACGCGATGTCGCGCGACCTGTTCTCGCACGAGTTCAACCATTCGTGGGACGGCAAGTACCGTCGCGGCGCCGACCTCGCCACGCCGAACTACAATGTGCCGATGAGCGACACCCTGCTGTGGGTGTACGAGGGCCAGACCCAGTTCTGGGGTGACGTGATGGCCGCGCGTTCGGGTCTGTGGACCGACGCGCAGGCGCGTGACCAGCTGGCCCTGGTGGGCGCGATCTACGACAAGGGCCGCCCGGGCCTGGCCAGCTTCCGCAACGTGCAGGACACCACCAATGATCCGGTGATCGCCCAGCGTGCACCGCTGCCGTACCGCAACTACCAGGCCAGCGAGGACTACTACAACGCTGGCGCCCTGATCTGGCTGGAAGTGGACACCCAGCTGCGTGCCCTGACCGGCGGCAGGAAGAGCATCGACACCTTCGGCAAGGACTTTTTCGGCGTCAATCCCGGTGCCTGGGACGTCAACGCCTACACCTTCGAGGATGTGGTCAAGACGCTCAACGACATCGCGCCCTACGACTGGGCCAGGTTCCTGCGTACCCGCCTCGATGGGCACGGCCCGCTGATCGGCGGCCTGGCGTCGCATGGCTGGAAGCTGGTCTATACCGACAAGCCGTCCGACGCGGTGAAGGCCTCCGAGGCGCGCCGCCACTATGCCGACCTCACCTATTCGCTGGGCCTGTCGATCGGCAAGGGCGGCAGCATCAGCGATGTGCTGTGGGACGGCCCCTCGTTCAAGGCCGGCATCTCGCCCGGCATGACCGTGGTCGCGGTCAACAGCCATGACTACGATGCCGATGAACTCAAGGACGCCATCACCGCTGCCAAGGACAACAGCCAGCCGATCGAATTGCTGGTGAAGAACTTCAATGAGTACAAGATCGTGCGCATCGACTATCACGGCGGCCTGAAATACCCGCACCTGCAACGCGACAGCGGCAAGCCGGATACGCTGACCACCCTGCTCAAGGCCCGCTGACCTCATGTCCGGCCCTCACCCCACGCGGGGGAGGGCAGGGGCAAGGGCCGGGGCTGGCGGGAAACTTTCGCAAAAGGTGGCTGCGTGGCCGCATTTGCCCGTGAAATGCGCGGGCGAACGTCAGTGTCCGTTGCCTGCGCCTCCAGCGGCAACTCGGCTATACTGCGCTCCCCGCGGTGCCGGCCTTGCGGCTTCCATCGCGTGCGGCCACTCAATGCGCTCGTAGCTCAGCTGGATAGAGTACCGCCCTCCGAAGGCGGTGGTCGTGGGTTCGAATCCCGCCGAGCGCACCATTTCCCAGCGACCTGCTGTGACGGGCGAACCACCGTCAGTGCAACGGCGACCGGCGGTGCGGGTGAGAGAAAAGAAGGCGCCTGCGGGCGCCTTCTCTGGTTTCAGCCGGGCGGAAAGATTCCGGTCAACGGCTGGTGATCTCGAATTTCCGCTTCGCGACTGGCTTGCCGTCCAGCGTGATCGTCACCTCGTACCTTCCCTCGGGCCACCGATCGGGGTTGTGCACCTGGAACGTGGTGGTCGCCGGGCCGTCGGTGGCGATCGGCTGGGTGATCGTACTGAACTGAATGCCTGCACCCTTCAGGTAACGCCAGCGGCTGGTCAACGCGGCCCGATCGACGCTGCCGATGGTGGCCACGGTGGCGTAGATCGTCTGGCTGCTGGATGCGAACTGATCAGTGGGGTGGGTGACTTGGCGGGCCGCATTGACCGCGTTGCCCAGAACCACCGCGGTCACCATGAAGGGCGAAGTCTTTGGCGGCGGTGACAGGATGGTGTGCGCCGCTGCCGGGCCAGCGGAAGTCGCGGTCGCTACCGCGGCGGACGCTGCGCCGGCCACCGGCGTCGATCGGATCGCACGGGACCTGCCTGCTGAGGCAGGCGCAGCGGCGGGCTTGAGGCCGGCGTGGCTCACCGCGGCTACGTGCGCGGGTGCCGTCGGTGGGCTCTTGCCGCAGGCGCCGAGCAGCAGGCCGGTGATGCCAATGCTGGCAAGCATGGCCGTGCGTTGGGACGATGACATGGGCAGGCTCCGGCTGTGCAGGTGGCGGCGGTCGGTCCCTCGCCTTGGCAGACCGTCGTGTGGACGCGTCGCAATCAGCACACAGGCTAGCGCGGCGCTGATGAAGCGTCGATTAGCGGCAGGATGCACTGCCTGGTGAGCAGCGAGACGGCGATGCCGGCACAGGTTGGCGACATGGATGCTACTGACGTGCGGTACGCGGATTTTCCGGGGTGAGCGGCGTGCTGCTGCGGAATGGATTGATGTCGAGGCCGCCGCGGCGCGTGTAACGCGCGTAGACACTGAGTTGCTGCGGCGCGCAGCGCTGCGTCAGGTCGACGAAGATCCGCTCCACGCATTGTTCGTGGAACTCGTTGTGGTTGCGGAACGAAACCAGATAGCGCAACAGCCCCGCATGATCGATGGGTGCGCCGCGGTAGCTGATCTGCACGCTGCCCCAATCCGGCTGCCCGGTGACCGGGCAGTTTGAGCGCAACAGATGTGATATGAGGGTTTCCTGCACCGGGGCTGCCGCTGCCTGCGTCAACAGGAAGTCGGCCTGCGGCGGGCCATAGTGATCGATGGTCAGGGACTGCGCACCCAGCAGATGGCCGTCCAGATCGGTAATCGGATT
>JAPHUU010000263.1 GCA_026193555.1 Rhodanobacter sp. | reverse complement strand
GCCAGCGGCGACTTCAACTGGTCGTACTTGTCCGAACGCAGGATCTCCGACAGGTAGACGATCTGCTTCCTGGTGTTGGGAATCTCCAGCCCGATCACGTTCTTGCCGGGAATCACGTCGACCACGCGCACGCTGACCACCGACAGGCCGCGGGCGATGTCCTTGTCCAGGCTCGACACCTGCGAACCACGGATGCCAGGTGCGGGTTCCATCTCGAAGCGGGTGATCACCGGGCCGGGATAGGCGCCGACCACCTTGGCCTCGATCTTGAAGTCCTTCAGCTTGAATTCGACCTGGCGCGAGAGCACCTCGAGCGTTTCCTCGGAATAGCCGGGCCCCTGCGGCGGGGCTTCGTCCAGCAGGGACAACGGCGGCAGCTCGCCCGGGGTGGCGGCCCCGACGAACAGCGGAATCTGGGTTTCGAGCCTGGCCCGCTCGCTTTTCGTCACCGGTGCGGGCGCCGCCTCGATCCGCACCGGCTCGCGCCGGGCCTGCTTCACGGCGTCGGCTTTCTTCACCACATCGCGTTCGGTGCGCGCCTGCCTCGCGGCCAGTGCCTGCGGCGCCTGCCGCAACCGGCCGCGGATCCAGCCCGCCAGTCGCAACACGGCCTGCCCGGTCCAGTCCATCAGCCGGAACCACGACAGCCCGGTGGCCAGCGTCACCGCAATCAGGAACATCGCCAGCAGCAGCAGCGGCGCCCCCTTCTCGCCCAGCGCCTGCAGCAGCCCGTCACCGACCCACTTGCCGACGATGCCGCCGATACCCTGCGGCGGCACCATCGTGTCATTGAATCCGATGAACAGCAGTGCCGGGCCGGTGATGAAGAAGAACACCAGGCCGATCAGGCGCAACGAGGGCTCCCACGGATGCACCGGACGCGCGCCATGCTGACGCAGCACCTGCACGCCCAGCAACATCAGCAGCACGGGGAAGCCGTAGGAAACCAGCCCGAAGATGCTGCGCAGCACACTGGCGATATTGGCGCCGAACATGCCGCACAGGTTGCTGATGTAGCCCACCGAGCCGGCATGCCACCAGCTGGGATCCTGATCGTTGTAACTGATCAGGCACAGCAGCAGATACAGCGCCAGCGGCAGCAGCAACAGAGCGCCGGCTTCGCGCAGCCGGCGCTTGAACTCCTCACTGAGGCCTTCCACGGGTTTCTTCTTCACGTTCGCGCTACGCGCCACCGGGAGGGGTTTCCTGTTTTTCACCAAGAGTCAGAGCATACCCTGCAATGCCGGATGCACCAGCTTGCCGCCGTCGACGTTGATGCCGACGCGCAGCGGCTCGAACTCGCGCCACTCGTTGCCGCTGGCCAGGCGCTGCACGTACGGCAGGATCGCGGCGGAGATCGCCAGCGACGAGGTCTGCGGCACGGCACCGGGCATGTTGGTCACACAGAAATGGGTGATTCCATGCACGTCATAGGTCGGCTCCTTCCAGGTGGTCGGGCGCGAGGTCTCGAAGCAGCCACCCTGGTCGATGGAAATGTCGACCAGCACGCTGCCCTTCTCCATCGTCTTGACCATCGCCTCGGTGACCACCCGCGGCGCCTTGGCGCTGGGGATCAGCACCGCACCGACCACCAGGTCGGCATGGCGCACTTCCTCGGCCACCGACGACTCGTAGGCGTACAGCGCGGTGACGTTCGGGCCCACCGCCATCATCTCGGCGAGACGATCCTGGCGCTTGTCGAACACCACCACGTTGGCACCGGCAGCGGCCGCCAGGGACGCTGCGGCACCACCGGCAGCGCCGGCACCGAGCACCACCACCTTGCCGCGCGGGGTGGAAGCCATGCCGCCCAGCAGCTTGCCCTTGCCGCCCTGCGGACGATGCAGCAGCGTGGTGCCGATCTGGGTGGCAATGCGGCCGGCGATCACCGACATCGGCAGCAGCAGCGGCAGGCCGCCGTGCTCTTCCACCGACTCGAACGCCACGCCGGTCAGGCCGATGTCGAGCAGGCTCCGGGTCAGCGCCGGTTCGGCGGCCAGATGCAGGTAGCAGAACAGCAGATGATGTTTCTTCAGCAGCGCCAGATCCCCGGCGACCGGCTCCTTCACCTTGACGATCAGCTCGCCCGCGTCATACAGCGCGGCGGCATCGGCCACCACCTTGATGCCGGCCTGGGTGTACGCCTCGTCCGCAAAACCGCTCTTTTCGCCGGCACCAGCCTGGATGAAAACCTCATGACCGCGACGCACCAGATCGGCGGCGGCGGCGGGAACGAGGGCGACACGACCTTCGAGGGTCTTGGTTTCGGAAGGGATACCGATGCGCATGGGAGAGCAGTCCTGTGGAGTTTCATCGAGCGGCGACCTGGCAGGTGCCGAGCAGGGTTGGAACAGTGTCAAGGTTGAAAGAGCTTGAATCGCGACGCTCCGTTCCCCATTCTTGCGGATTCCGGGCTTCGCCTCGTCGCGCGCAACGAACCGCCGAAACCGACGCGGCGGGCCGGGTCATGCAACGATCAATGCCGCCAGCAAACCGAAGGATTATAACCATGAGCACCCCCAAACACAGCCGCCTGCTGATCCTCGGCTCCGGCCCGGCCGGCTACACCGCTGCGGTGTATGCGGCCCGTGCCAACCTCAAGCCGACCATGATCACCGGCCTGCAAACGGGGGGCCAGCTGATGACCACCACCGACGTGGACAACTGGCCCGGCGACGTCGAGGGCCTGCAGGGTCCGGCGCTGATGCAGCGCATGGCCGAGCACGCCGAGCGCTTCCATACCGAGATGATCTTCGACCATGTCCATTCGGTGGACCTCAAGCAGCGCCCGTTCCGGCTCAAGGGCGACTCCGGCGAATACAGCGCCGATGCGCTGATCATCGCCACCGGCGCCACTGCCAAGTACCTGGGCATCCCCAGCGAGGAGAAATACAAGGGCAAGGGAGTGTCCGCCTGCGCCACCTGCGACGGTTTCTTCTTCCGCGACCAGGACGTGGCGGTGATCGGCGGCGGCAACACCGCGGTCGAGGAGGCCCTGTACCTGTCCAACATCGCGCGCAAGGTCTATCTGGTGCATCGCCGTGACAAGCTGCGCGCCGAGAAGATCATGCAGGACAAGCTGTTCGAGAAGGCTGCTGCCGGCAAGATCGAGCTGGTCTGGAACCACACCATCGATGAGGTGCTGGGCGACGACACCGGCGTCACCGGCGTGCGGGTGAAGGACGTCAATTCCGGCGCCACCCGCGACATCGAGGCAACCGGCTTCTTCGTGGCGATCGGGCACATGCCGAACACCGGCATCTTCGAGGGCCAGCTCGACATGCACGACGGCTACATCAAGATCAAAACCGGCCTCGCCGGCATGGCCACGATGACTTCGGTGCCCGGCGTGTTCGCCGCCGGCGACGTGGCTGACCACGTCTATCGCCAGGCCGTCACTTCGGCCGGTTTCGGATGCATGGCCGCATTGGACGCCGAGCGCTGGCTGGACCAGCAGACCCCGGCAACTTGACGTGCTTGCGCGGCCCGCCGAGCGGCGGGCCGCGCATCGCCGGAACGCCTTGTCGGCACCTTGATTCTGCAGCGGGCACAATGGATACGCTCAACGACGGATGCCTGCAATGAATGCGAAATGGCGACTGCTGCTCGGCCGGTTCACCCGGCGACTCTGGTTCCGGCCCGCGTTGTACTGCTGCTACGGCATCGCCACAGCGCTGGTCGGCGCCATCGCCAAGCCGCTGATCCCGCCGGGTGTCGCAACCGTTATCGGTGCCTCGGCGGTCGGCCATGTGCTGGACATCCTGGCCACCAGCATGCTCGTGGTGACCATCTTCTCGCTCTCGACCATGGTGGCCGCGTATGCCGCGGCCAGCAGCAGCGCCACACCGCGCGCATCAACCTTGCTGATCCAGGACACCGGCGCCCAACACGCACTGGCGACCTTCATCGGCGCCTTCCTGTTCAGCGTGGTCGGCCTGGTGGCACTGAGTACCGGCATCTACGGCGACAGTGGACGCTTGATCCTGTTCGTCGCGACCCTCGCCGTGATCATCACTATCGTGATCACCCTGCTGCACTGGATCGACCAGATTTCGCGACTGGGCCGGGTCAACGAGACCATCGATCTGGTCGAACGCGCCACCCACGATGCCATGCAGGCGCAGGCGCAGGCGCCCTGGCTGCTTGCCATGCCCTACAGCACGCCACCGGCCGATGCCGTCAGCATCGAAAGCCGACGCATCGGTTACATCACCTACGTCGATATCGCGCGACTGCAGGCGCTGGCAGTCGACGAGGACGTGCAGGTCTGGGCGGAAGTGGCGGCCGGCAGCTTCGTGGCGCCCGGGCGTGCCATCGCCAGACTGTCCCGCGCGGTTGATGAAGAACTCGCCAAGAAGTTCGTCGATGCCTTCGTGGTCGATGACCTGCGCAATTTCGACCAGGATCCGCGCTTCGGGCTGGTGGTGCTGACCGAAATCGCGCTGCGTGCGCTGTCGCCGGCCATGAACGATCCCGGCACGGCGATCGACATCATCGGCACGGTGACGCGGCTGCTGTGCCGATGGGCCGAGGCCAGACAGAACCTCGAAGCCGAACAGGTTCGTCACGACCGCATCTTCGTTCGCGCACTCGATGAGCAGGACTACTTCGAGGACGTCTACGCCCCACTGGCACGCGATAGCGCCGGCATCCTCGAGGTCGCCATCCGGCTGCAGAAATCGCTGGCGACCCTGGGCCAGCTCGGCTACCCGCGCTACCGTGCCGCGGCGATCATCCATGCCGGCCGGGCACTGCAACTGGCCGAGGCCCGTCTGACGCTGGACAGCGACCGCCAGCGCCTGCGTGACATCGCCAGCTGGCAGATCGAGCCCGCATGACCGCCCGGCCCGGCCATCCGGAATCCCGCTTCCATCGCAGCATCGCCGAGTTCCGTGCCGATGCCTGGGACGCGCTGCGGGCGGAGGCCAATCCGTTCGTCTCGCATGCGTTTCTGTCCGCACTGGAAGACACCGGTTGCGTGAGTCCCGACTGGGGCTGGCAAGCGCACCATCTCGGCCTGTATGAGGAAGACCGGCTGGTGGCGGCGGCGCCGCTGTACCTGAAAGGCAATTCGCACGGCGAGTTCGTGTTCGACTGGAGCTGGGCCAGCGCATGG
>JAPHUU010000370.1 GCA_026193555.1 Rhodanobacter sp. | reverse complement strand
TGCCCAACGTCGGCAAGTCCACCCTGTTCAATGCGCTGACGAAGGCGGGCATCGCTGCGGCGAACTTCCCGTTCTGCACGATCGAGCCAAACGTCGGCATCGTTCCGGTGCCCGACCCGCGCTTGAACCAGCTGGCCGAGATCGTCAAGCCGCAGCGGGTGATTCCGACCACGATGGAGTTCGTCGACATCGCGGGACTGGTGGCTGGCGCGTCGAAGGGCGAAGGTCTTGGAAACAAGTTTCTGGCCCATATCCGCGAAGTCGATGCCATCGCCCATGTGGTGCGTTGTTTCGAGGGCGACGTGATTCACGTTGCGGGCAAGGTTGATCCGATCTCCGACATCGAAACCATCGACACCGAGTTGGCCCTGGCTGATCTGGATTCGGTGGAGAAGGCGCTGAACAAGGCCGAGCGGGCGGCCAAGGCCAATGACAAGGAAGCGCTGGCGAAGAAGCCGGTGTTGCAGAAGCTGTTCGCGGCGCTCAACGAGGGCAAGGCGGCGCGTACCGTCGGGCTGGATGACGAGGAAAAGGCGCTGGTTCGGGACATGTTCCTGCTGACGCTGAAGCCGCTGATGTACATCGCCAACGTTGCGGACGATGGCTTCGAGGACAATCCACTGCTGGATGTCGTGCGCGCGCGTGCGCTGACCGAGGGTGCCGAAGTGGTGCCGGTGTGTGCGTCGATCGAGGAGGAGATGGCGCAGCTGGAAGATGCCGATCGTGATGAGTTCCTGAAGGACATGGGCCTGGACGAGCCGGGCCTCAACCGGGTGATCCGTGCCGGCTACAGGTTGCTCGGGATGCAGACCTACTTCACCGCCGGCGTGAAGGAAGTGCGCGCATGGCAGGTCAAGGCCGGTTCCACCGCGCCGCAGGCGGCGGCAGTGATTCACACCGATTTCGAGCGCGGCTTCATTCGCGCCGAGACCGTGGCATTCGACGACTTCATCAAGTACAAGGGCGAGGCTGGCGCGAAGGAAGCTGGTCGCCTGCGGTTGGAGGGCAAGGATTACCTGGTCCGGGAAGCCGACATCCTGCACTTCCGTTTCAATGTCTGATTTTTCAAGACTGGTTGATGTTTGCGGATAGCGTCCCGTGCCTCCTCCTGCGGAGGTGCGCGATGTCCGATGGCATGATGCCAGTCTGATGACCCTACGATCGGAGGCTCCATGTCAGGGCAGCAACACGAATTGACCTTTCGCTTTCTTGCGCAACCCACTGATGTGAATTTCGGCGGCAAGGTGCACGGCGGCATGGCCATGAAATGGATTGATCAGGCGGGCTACGCCTGTGCGGTGGCGTGGAGTGGCGCGTACTGTGTCACCGCGTCGGTCAGCGGCATCCAGTTTGTGGCGCCGATCCTGATCGGCGACCTGGTCAGTGTGCGGGCGCGACTGATCCATACCGGCACCTCCAGCATGCATCTGGCGGTCGAAGTGCTTGCCCGCGATCTGCGCAAGGATGAGGAGCGTCTGGCGACCAGTTGCGTCATGGTCCTGGTGGCGCTGGACAGTCCGGATGGCAAGCCGACGCCGGTTCCGCACTGGGAGCCGCGCGACGATAGCGAGCGGCGGCTGCAGGCACAGGCCAGACAGCTGCTTGAGCTGTCCAAGGGGATGGAACGCCTGGTCGACATGCGTGATGGCCGGTCGGACTGATCCGAGGGCAGGAATGGGCGGAAATAATCACCGGTGATGGTCATCAGATGTCATCAAGGTGTTGACAGCTCAGGGCTCGATCCACACAATACGCGTTCTTTGTTGGAGGGATACCCAAGCGGCCAACGGGGGCAGACTGTAAATCTGCTGGCTTACGCCTTCGGTGGTTCGAATCCACCTCCCTCCACCAGCAAGGTATCCGTGGCGACCATGATTCAAGGGTTGCCTGAGGTTTGAGAAAAGTGAGAGGTGGGATTTGAGCCACCGATCCAGATGAATGGTTTCGACAAGGCGGCAGGAGCTGTCCTGAACGCGACGCGAAAGCGGCGCGGCCCCGGAGGGGCGGAGGGCGGGAAGCCCGGAGCAATCCACCTCCCTCCAGTCGTCGAGTTCCGCGCAGGGCGGGAGTAGTTCAATGGTAGAACATCAGTTTTCCAAACTGATTACGCGGGTTCGATTCCCGCCTTCCGCTCCATTGATTCTCGCAAGTTGTTCAGTGCTCATGTAGCTCAGTCGGTAGAGCACTTCCTTGGTAAGGAAGAGGTCACAGGTTCGATTCCTGTCATGAGCACCATTTCATTCGACCGTCACGGTAACCGTCCGCAAGGACAAGTTCCTTTCAATTCATTGACTCCAGCGGAGTTTAGCGCGCATGGCAAAGGGTAAATTCGAACGCACCAAGCCGCACGTCAACGTCGGCACGATTGGTCACGTGGATCACGGCAAGACGACGTTGACGGCAGCACTGAC
>JAPHUU010000026.1 GCA_026193555.1 Rhodanobacter sp. | reverse complement strand
GGGTATTGCGTCGTCCTGATCGGCAGGTTGTCGGTAAACCCCTCCACCCGCAGGGCGTTGGGAAATCGCGCCAGGATCGATGCCAGACTCAACAGCGCGTGATTGGCTGATGCCGACAATTGCGCGGCACCACTGGAGTACAGAATGTCGGTGCGGATCTCTATTTCGAGCTGGCTCGGTGTGCGCCGCAGGATCACCAGCTTCTTGTCGATCAGCGGCTGCATGGCTCGTTGCACCTGGTCCTCGATATGCTGCAGGGCGACGGCCTTTGCAGCCGACTCGGGCGTCGGTGCTGCTGACAGCGGATGCGGCGGGACTGCCAGGCTGCCTGACGGCAGAGGCACCACGCTTGATGCCGGCGATCGCAGCGGCAACGGCGGTTTCACCACCGCGGCAGGCGTTGCCGGCGCAGTCACAGCGGCATGCCCGTTGAATGCATCCGCCATGGACTGGGACAGCACCCGGTACTTGCCTGCATTGACCACCGAGACCGCGTACATCACCACGAAAAAGGCCAGCAGCAACGTCATCAGATCCGCGTAGGGAATGGCCCAGGCTTCGTGATTGACGTGTTCCTCGTGCCGTTTTCTCCTCATGAGAGATAACCCTGCAGCCTTGCCTCGATCTGCCGAGGGTTGTCGCCCTGTGCGATGGATATCACTCCCTCGATCAGGATTTCACGCATTTGCGTCTGCCGGCCGATCAGTCCTTTCAGTCGCGCTGCCATCGGCAACATGAACATGTTCGCCAGGGCCACACCGTAGATGGTCGCCACGAAGGCGGCGGCAATCCCGTGACCGAGCTTGCTGGGATCGGCCAGATTCTGCATCACCGCCATCAGTCCCATCACGGCTCCGATGATGCCCAACGTGGGGGAATAGATGCCGGCGTTCTCGTACACCTTGGCACCGGCCAGGTCGATCGCCTCGCGGGTGTCCAGATCGACCTCAAGTGCACTGCGGATCGCCTCCGGCTCGCCACCATCGACCAGCAGCTGCAATCCCTTCGCAGTGAATGGATCGGTCTCCAATTCGATCTGCGACTCCAGTCCCAGCAGGCCCTGCCGCCGCGATATTTCGCTCCAGCCAATGATCCGGTCGATCAGCTCGCCGGGGTGATGACGCGGCGGCCGGTAGATCATCGCGAGCATCTTCAGCGCATGCCGGAGCACGCTGCCCTGGTTCTGCACCAGCAGCGCGGCAAGCGTGCCGACGAACACGATCACGAATGCCGCAGGGTTCCACAGTGCGCTGACCGTGGAACCCTTGAGAATCGTCCCGACGATGATGACCACGACGGCCAGGATCGTACCGATGATGCTTACCGGGTCCATCGTGTCAGCCGGCCATTTGCAGCGAAGGGAGAAGTTGTCCGTCGCCATCGGCGAGCCCCGCCAGGTCCAGCACCAGCGCCAGTCGGCCGTCACCGGTAACGGTGGCACCAGCGATGCCCGGGGCTCCCTCGAACAGCGGCCCCAACGGCTTGACGATGACATCCTCGCGACCGAGCACCTCATGCACCAGGCAACCCAGCCGCAGATGGCCAATGCGCAGCACCACCACATGCCGCCCGCAGGTGGTGGCCGCACCGGCCCAGCCGGCAAGGTTGGCCAGCGGCAGCGGACGGCCACGATGCCCGGCAATCAGCTGCCCATCCAGCAGGCGATCCTGGCCATCGACCAGCTCGAACACTTCCTCGATATTGCTCAACGGCAACGAAAAAAGTCGCGTTCCGACGGACACCATCAAGACCCGCAGGATCGCCAGCGTCAGCGGCACGGTCAGCTCGAGTTCGCTGCCCTCGCCGCGTTTCGAGCGCACCTGCAGGGTACCTCCGAGTTCCGCCACCCGCGTCTTCACGACATCCATGCCGACGCCGCGTCCGGAAACGTCGGAAATCGCCGCCGCCGTGCTGAAGCCCGGCCGAAAGATCAGCTCAAAGCACTCGGTCTCGCTGAGCCGCGCAGCCTGCGCCTCGTCGATCACGCCCTTTTCCACCGCCTTGCGACGCAGGATCTCCGGATCCATGCCGCCGCCGTCATCACTGACCGAGATCACGATGCGCTCGCCACGCTGGCTGGCCGACAGGCGCACCACGCCCTTGCTCGGCTTGCCGTTGCGCACGCGTTCAAGCGGCATTTCGACACCGTGATCGAGTGCGTTGCGCAGAAGATGGATCAACGGGTCAGCCAGCGCCTCGACCAGACTGCGATCAAGGTCGGTGTCTTCGCCTTCGAGCACCAATTCCACCTCCTTGCCCAGCTGGCGCGCCAGATCGCGCACGATCCTCGGAAAGCGCTGGAACAGGCGCCCGACCGGCTGCATGCGCATGCCCATGACCGCGGTCTGCAGTTCATCCACCACCCGGTCCATGTCGCCGGCAATCGCCGCCAGCGCGTCGTCACCGCTGCGAGCGGCCAGACTGAGCAGCCGGTTGCGCACCAGCACAAGCTCACCGGCACGGTTGACCAGCACATCGATCCGCGCGGTATCCACCCGCAAGGTGGTCTCCGTCGGCGCAGTCTGGCGAACCGGCGCCGGTGTGGAAACAAGTTTCGGCTCGGGTGCCGCAGCGGGGAGATTGGCGGGCTTTGCACCGGCCGGCCCGTCCTTGCCGTGGAGCGTATCCAGCAGGGCCTCGAATTCGTCATCGTCAATCGTATGCTTTGCCGCCGCCATTGCGGCGGGTACCGCGGCGGCCGGGGTGATGCCGGGCGCACCGGTGCCGTACAGATTGTCCAGCAATGCCTCGAACTCGCTGTCATCGATGACCACGCCCTGATCCGGCGCGGCAGCCGCAGGGGCCGCCGCGGGTGCGGGGGCCGTGGCGGGCGCGCCGGAAGGCAGCAACCGATGCAGCAAGGCCTGTGGTGGCATCGTCAACGGCTGCTCGGCACCCAGCGCGATCATCATCTCGTCGAGCAGATCGAGCGCCTCCAGTAGCGCATCCATATACGCCGCACCCAGCACGATCTTGCCGTTGCGCGCCTCGTTGAGCAGATCCTCGGCGTGATGGCACAAGACCACCATCGGTTCGACGGCCAGAAAGCCGGCGCCCCCCTTGACGGTGTGGAACGCGCGGAACACGGCATTCAGCAGCTCGGCGTCGTTCGGCGCCGACTCCAATCCCACCAGCTGCTCGCCGAGGCGCTGCACGATCTCGCCAGCCTCGATCAGGAAGTCCTGGCGCAGTTCGCTGTCGAACTCGGCATTCACGGCAGGTCCGCCCTCAAAACCCGAACTCGCTAAGCAGGCGATCTGCCTCTTCCTGGCTGGATACCTTCTCGACACTGGCGGTGGCCTCGCCACTGGCCAATGCACCGGTCAGCCGGACGAGCTCCAGCATCGATGATTCCACGGTGCCTATGAAGGCCGCGACCTTCTTGATGCGCTGACCCGACAGATCCTGCCATGACTGCGCCAGCACCATGTCGGCCAGCCCATCCCTGCAGTTGGCCGCAAAATCGCCTGCCTGCCGTGCCAGCAAGTCCACTGCATCGCTTTCCTTTGCGCCCGCAAGCACGGCACTGGCATTGTCAGCCAGCGCGTCTGCCGCTGGGCGCATCCGTTCGGCAAAATCGATGCTTCGATTTGCTGCCATCGCGCTCATCTCCAACACGTCCTGCAGGTGTTGGCGCGCGTCGGCAACGATGTGCGGCATCCCCTCTTGCACGAGGTCACCACCGAGCCGATGCACGGCACCATGGAGATCGCGTGCGAGCTGGCCCAATGCGCGAAACAGCCCCTTCTCACGCTGTCGCACCATCACGTCCAGCGCCTGCTCGAATGCGGGGCCATCCGGGCTGTTCAGCAAATCGCGCAACTCGACCGGCAGGCACTCGTCGGCAGGGGGAGGCGAGAGGGTGCTCATGCCTTGACCCCGCTGGCGGCAATCCGCTCGAAGATCTTGCCCAGTTTTTCCTGCAAGGTGGCCGCCGTAAACGGCTTGACGACGTAACCGTTCACACCGGCCTGGGCGGCGGCAATGATCTGATCCCGGTTGTTCTCGGCAGTGACCATCAGTACCGGCATCCCCTTCAGCGTGGCCTCTGCCCGAATTGCGCGCAGCAGGTCGATGCCGGTCATGTTCGGCATGTTCCAGTCGGTGACGACCAGATCGAACGGCCCCGCACGCAGCATCGCAAGCGCATTGTTGCCGTCGTCAGCCTCCTGGATCAGCGGATTGCTGAAGCCGATCTCGACCAGCAGATTGCGCACGATGCGCCGCATGGTGGAAAAGTCGTCCACCACCAGGATTTTCATGTTCTTGTCCAAACCAACTTCTCCACTTGCGCCGTTCGGTCCAACGCGTCAATTAAGGAAAACTGCAGGGTCTCGCTCGTTCAATCACGCCAATCGTGCAACCGCGCCCGCAGTCGAATGACGGCCTGGCCGTGGATCTGGCAGACCCGGGATTCGGTCACCCCGAGCACCGCCCCGATCTCCTTCAGGTTCAACTCCTGCTCGTAATACAGGGACATCACCAACTGTTCGCGCTCCGGCAGGCCGCCAATCGCCTCGACCAGCGCCTCACGCATGCCGTCCTGTTCGCTGCTCTGTGCCGGACTCAGCCCGCCGTCATCAGCCACGTCCATCGCGGCACTGTCCTCGCCGTCATCCGGCGCGGTGAGGCTGAGCAGGCGGGCGCACGAAGCATCGACAAGCACCTGGTGGTACTCCTCGGCGCTGATGCCAAGCCGTCGCATGACTTCACCATCCTCCGCCTCGACGCCGGTCTCCGCCTCGATCTGACGAACCATCTCGGCCACTTCGCGTGTCTTGCGATGTACCGAGCGCGGCGTCCAGTCGGTTCGCCGCAATTCATCCAGCATCGCGCCACGAATGCGGATACCCGCATACGTTTCGAAACTGGCGCCCTTGTCGATGGCGTAATGTCGCGATGCCTCCAGCAAGCCGATCATCCCCGCCTGTATCAAGTCACCCACGTCCACGCTCGCCGGCAAACGCCCCATGAGGTGATAGGCGATTCGCCGCACCAGAGGCGCATGTCGACGCACCAGTACATCCGCGCTCTCGCGGGAATGTTGCAGATATTCCGAAGCTACACTCATCTCAGTACCCTGCCGCCGGGGCCACCCGGTTACCAAAAAAGGCGATCCGGTCCTGGCCAGTGCGTTCGGGCTCTGCCCATGTATCGACCGCACCGGCCAATTTCTTGAATGCCAGCCCCGAACGGCTGGATGGCCACAGATCGACCACCGCGCTCTGGCGCTTGATGGCCTGGCGCAATCGCTCGTCATGCGGCACCCAGCCAGTGAAATCGATCACCACATCGAGGAAGCGGTCGCTGACCCGGGTCAGCTTGTGGTGCAGCTGCCTGGCCTCGGTCTCGTTGCGCACCATGTTCGCCACCATGCGGAAGCGACGTACGTCGAAATCGCGACTGAGCACCTTGATCAGCGCATAGGCATCGGTGATCGATGCCGGTTCGTCGCACACCACCAGCACCACGTCGTCGGCCGCCGATGCGAACATCGCCACGCTGTCGGTCAGGCCGGCAGCGGTATCCACCAGCAGGTATCGCGGCGGCTGTGACAATTCCTCGAACGCCCGGATGATCCCGGCGTATTCGCCACGATCCAGCTGCGCCAGCCGGCGCGCGCCGGAACCGGCCGGAATGACCTGCAGCCCTCGTGGCGCCGTCATCAGCAGATCTTCCAACTGGCATTCACCCTCAAGAAAATGACCGATGTGGCGGGTCGGCGCGAGGCCGAGCAACACGTCGACGTTGGCCAGTCCCATGTCGGCATCAAGCAGCATCACCTGGTGGCCGGCCATCGACAATGACATGCCCAGGTTCACGGCCATGGTGCTCTTGCCGACACCACCCTTGCCGCCGGCCACAGCAATCGCCCGACACTGGCGGCGTGCCGTCGCGCTGCCGGTCAGCAGGCTGCTCGCCTGGTGAGTATTCGAATCCCCCGGCTCCGTGTGGCTGATCATTGCCGACAACATGTCCTTGATACCCCATGCCTGATCCATCGCGATTGTTCCGTTCATGCGCTGGCCACCGCGAATCCGAAGCGTTCGGCCATCAGGCCCTCGTCCGGTATGTGACCTTTCAACGACTGCGCGGCCCGGCATACCAATGCCCGCAAATCGGCGGCCGCG
>JAPHUU010000432.1 GCA_026193555.1 Rhodanobacter sp. | reverse complement strand
AGGGCATCGGCACTGACGCCTGTCAGCGGCTGTGGCGGTAGTGCGCCCAGTGCCAGCACTGCGGCATCAACCCGGCGACTCTCCTCGCCGTGGAACAGCGTGACGCCGTCGGACTCGGGCACCATGGCATCGACCGCGAACGGGATGATCTGCACATCGTGGCCGTGGGACTGGCCTTGCCGCAGCGCACGTGCCACTTCGGCGTCGAGATAGTCGCCGTACCGGCGGCGCGGCAGGAAATCGATACCGGCCACGGCGGGATCATCGCGCTGCAGGAAGTCCAGAAAGCCGCGCGGCTTGCCCGAGAACATGCTCATCGATGCCGCCCGCACGTTCAGCAGGTGGCACTCGGAAGCGGTGCCGTATGCCACTCCGCGCCCTGGCGTGCCGCCGCCGGTATACCAGTCCAGATGCAGCGCCCGTGGTAGCCGGCGCTGCATCAGTTCACCGATCAGGGTGGCTGCTGCCGCCCCGCCGCCGACAATGGCGACTCGTCGAAACATGCTGCTCCTTGGTCGGGAAATGATGATGGCGGAGAGGTGCGGATCAACCGCGCGGGCGCACGGTGATCATGGCCGGGTCGGACGGGACCGTTGTGGCGGGTTCGGATGCGATCTCACGCGATGTCTTCAAGATAGGCATGGGCTTGAAATCCGGCAGGGTGAACGACCGCCAGTGGATCACGCATATTGTAAAATCGACGTTAGGTTGCGGCATGTGCCCGGCCATCCGCGCACCACCGGGCGGCGCCCCGGGATCAGGATCAAGGGCGCGCCGCACGGGCTCTCGCCGGTCATGTCGCGACCGGCAAGAAACCGCGGTGGCCTACCGCCGCTGCAATGCGAACGACACGGGTACCCGTGCCCACGCGCGCACGGCCTGTCCGTCGACCCTGGCCGGCCGGAATCGCCATGACGCCAGTACCTGTTCGCGCGCGCTGTGGTCGAGCAGGGCGTAGCCGCTGCTGTTCTCCACCTCCACCTCCAGCGGCTTGCCGGTTTCGTCCACCAGCACGCGCAGCAGCACGGTGCCCTGCATGTGCTGCCGCAGCGCCTGGGTCGGGAACTGCAGCGGCGCCAGCCGATAGGCCAGACTGGCCTCGACCGGGTTGGTGGCCGGGGGCGGGTTGCTGTCAGCGTTCGGCACGGCCGAAAGCGCGACGTTGTCCGGGGCGACGGCAATCGTGCCCTCGCTGATCGGGACCACGGCAGCCGTACGCAGCGGCACGTGCCGCACGTGAACCGGTGGCGGCGCCGGATGCGGCAGAGGTTTCAGCTGTACCGGTGGCGGCGAAGGCACCACCGCCGGGGAAACGATGAAACGGATCAGCTGCACCGGGTTCATCGGACGATTCGGCGACAGCGGCGTCGAGACGATCGGCCGCGAGGCGACCACGATGACGGCGAGGTTGAGCGCAATCGCTGCGCTGATGGCCGCGACGCGGATGCTGTCGGGGCGGGGGTGTGCAATAGCCAGGCTTGCGGACGACATAAGCGACCTCCTGACGGTACGTTGAGTTGTTGCGGTCGTCACGCTGCCGGCCGGGCAGGGGGATCGTGCGACCGCAATGACAGCCTATGCCGGTCGCGCACGGTCGCGCAAGTGGACGGCTGGACGTCCATGTGGCAACGGCTTCCTGCACTCGCCCGCTGCGTGGTTGTCGCAGCGGGCGCCAAGGGATGCCGTTCGTCATCCCGTACGCGGCGCAGGTATCGTTCGCAGTCAGCCTGCTGCTGCCACAATCCGCAGGCGGCAACGAGCCGCGGTCACAAAGGGATGACTGCGATGAGCTTGATGAAGTGGGTAGTGGCAGCAGCGTTGGCGAGTGGCGGATTGATGGCTCAGGTGCCGGCCCGGGCGACCGGTGAGCTTTCCTGCAAGATGAATTTCCAGCTGGCCGGCTGGTCGGTGTTCTACAAGACTGCCAGCGGCTCGGGCACGATCCATTGCAGCAATGGGCAGACGATGAACGTACGGCTGCGGGCCAGAGGTGGCGGGCTGACCTTCGGCAAGACCCGGATCGACGACGGGCACGGCAAGTTCACCGGCGTCTACAACATCCACGACGTGCTGGGCCACTACGCCAATGCGGAAGCCCATGCCGGCGCCGAGAACTCGGCGGCCGAGGCGCAAGTGTTGACCAAGGGCAATGTCTCGCTGGCGCTCAGTGGCAAGGGCAGTGGCTGGAATCTGGGTGTGGCATTCGGCGCGTTCACCATCGAGCAATGATGGAACGCTGGTGTTGGCAGATCGGTACCGCCAATAGGCAAATGGCGGTCGCCTCGCTATGGTGGTAGCGGATGGTGCACGGCGCCATCCGCAATCCAGGAAGTACCCATGACCGCCTTATCCGCTGCGCTGACCCCGCGCTACAGTTTCGGCGATGAACTCGCCAGCAGCCTGATTCACGGGCTCGGCATCGTACTGAGCATCGGTGGAATGGCAACCCTGGTGGCGTTTGCCGCACGCCATGGCGATGCCCGTGTGATAGCGGCCAGTGCGGTCTACGGCACCACGTTGATCCTGCTCTACACCGCCTCCACGCTTTACCACTCGATTTCCATCACCGCGGCCAAGCCGGCGCTGCGCACACTGGACCATATCGCGATCTTCCTGCTGATCGCGGGCACCTACACGCCATTCACCCTGATCGCCTTGCCTGGCATCTGGGGCTGGAGTCTGTTCGCCGCGGTGTGGACGCTGGCCCTGACCGGCAGCGCGCTGGAGCTGGGCCTGCTCAGGCGCTATCGCCGATTCGCCGTGCTGCTGTATGTGGGTATGGGCTGGATCGGCATCGTCGCCTTCAAACCGTTGAGCGTGCATCTGCAAGGCGGTGGCATGCTGCTGCTGATTGGCGGTGGCCTGGCCTACACGCTGGGTGTGCCGTTCTATCTGTGGCGCCGCCTGCCGTATCACCACGCGCTGTGGCACACCTTCGTGCTGGTCGGCAGCGTGCTGCATTTCCTGGCGGTGCTGCTGTATGTGATCCCCGCCGCGCAGGTGTGAGCGCGGCGATCGCGCTGAACTTCATTGCCGGTGACGCTGGAATGCCCCGGTCGCTCAACCGACCAGCATGGACAGTCCGAACAGGCCGACCATCATGAACGAGATCACCAGCTTCAGCAGCGTGCCGAACAGCAGGCCGAGCCAGGTTCCGATGCCGACATGCGTCGAGCGCAGGACGCTGGTGCCGGATGTCAGCTCGCCGAGCACGGCGCCGACGAAGGGCCCGAGCAACAGCCCGGGCAGGCCGAAGAACATCCCGATCAGCGTGCCTGCTCCCGCTCCCCACAGTGCTTGCGTGCTGGCGCCCACCCGTCGGGCGCCGAGCGACGCAGAGACGAAATCAACGATCACGCCGAGCGTGCCCAATGCGCCGATCAGCAGCAGCCACCAGACTCCCGCATGCCGATAGCCATCCACCGCTGCGGCCAGCCAGATGCCGCCGAAGATCATCGGAATGCCGGGCAACGCCGGCAGCACGGAGCCGACCATGCCGCCCAGTATCAGCAGCGCGGCAAGCACATACAGCGCAATATCCATCAGGGGATTCTCCGCCGTCGACCCGGGTGTGGGGCGGCTCGCGGCATCCGCGCCGGGCGCATGACGCTCGCGCCCGATTCGATGTGATGCCTGCCGGCGAGCAAGGTCACTTCTCCACGAACGCCCGTTCGACCACGTAGTCGCCCGGCTCGCGTGTGCGCGGCGAGACGTGGAAGCCGCGGCCGTCGAGAAGAGTGCTCAGATCCTCCAGCATCGCCGGGCTGCCACAGAGCATCACGCGGTCGATGGCGGGATCGAGCGGAGGCAGGCCGGTGACGGTGCTGAGCAGGCCATCGACGATCGCATCGGTGATCCGTCCGCGGTTGCGAAACGCCTCGCGGGTGACTGTCGGGTAGTAGATCAGTTTCTGGCGAACCATCTCGCCAAGATATGGGTGTTGCGGCAACTCGCGTTCGAGCTCGTCGGCATAGGCGAGATCGTCAATGTGACGCACGCCGTGCGCCAGCACGATCCGCTCGAAGCGCTCGTAGGTGTCCGGGTCGCGAATGATGCTGAGGAACGGCGCCAGACCGGTGCCGGTGCCCAGCAGGTACAGGTTCCTGCCGGGTTTGAGGTCATTCAACACCAGGGTGCCGGTCGGTTTGCGACTGACGATGACCGGATCGCCGGGCTTGAGGTGCTGCAGGCGCGAGGTCAACGGTCCGTCGGCGACCTTGATCGAGAAGAACTCCAGGTGTTCCTCCCAGTTGGCGCTGGCGATCGAGTACGCGCGCAGCAACGGTCGGCCCTCGGTCTCCAGCCCGATCATCACGAACTGCCCGCTGTCGAAGCGGAAGCCCGGATCGCGGGTTGTGCGAAAGCTGAACAGGCTGTCGTTCCAGTGCCGCACGTCGATCACGTGCTCGGTCGCCATTGCCACCATGGTGGATTGTCTCGTCTGTGCGGTGTCGGGGCGTCGCGGCGTGGCGCTCTCGAACATCCAGCAAGATCGGAGACGAGATTCGCTGGGGGTGCAGCTGTCATGCCTTGCGGGCTACAGCGACGCCAAGGCGACTGATGCGAAGAATACGCGATCCGGCATCGAGACGCCCGTTCCCGATGTGACAGGCAGGCAAGGAGGCAGTTTGCAACGTTGCGAAACAGGGCGACCGACAGGTGCGATGGACATCTCCATCACCCTGTCGGGCAACCCTTCGGTTCCGGGTATCAGGAGATACGAACGTGATCCTCGACCGAGCGTACGCCCGGGGCAGACCAGACCGCACGTTCGATCGCCTGGCGCTCGTCCCAGTTGTCGACCTCGCCATCGATCTTCACCGCGCCGCCATCGCGGATGTCGATCTGGATCCGGCTGGCCTCCACCGTGGCATGGCGTTTCAGCGCGTCGAGGATGCGTTGCCTGACGTCGGCCGTGCGCACCGTGACATCGAGCTCCACGTCGTTGCTCACGCCGAGCACGCCGGACAGCTTGCGCACTTCCGATTCGGCCGCCATCCGCTGATAGTTCCATTGCACCTTGCCACTCAACGTGACCCAGCCATTCTGGACCTTGACGCGCACGGCGTCGCGCGGAATCGAGGCGTTCCAGGCAAGGATATTGAGCGCACGCTGTGCGATCTCGTCGTCGTTGAGCTTCTTGTCGCCGGCGAAGCGCACTTCAATTTTTTGCGCGATCGCCTTGACGCCTTTGACCCGCCAGGCGGCTCTTTCGGCAGCCATTTTCTGCGTGTAATTGGGCACATGACCGGTAAGGCTCACCACGCCGTTTTCGGCAGCCACGCCGATGTCCGCTGCATCGATGCTCGGCTCGAAGTCGAGCTCGTCCAGAACGTCTTGACGCAATTCTTTGTCGTTCATAGTCTGGCTCCGCTGGGTTGTTTGGGGGATGGTGCTAGCATTTACCCACGGGAAAGACAAGCCACTGTTGATCCAGGTCAACAAAGCGGAAATCTCAGAAACCCTGAGCAGGGTCCGCCGCAGCGAATCGTGATCCCCATGCCTGATCCCCATGCCTGATCCCCATGGAGGGTGCATTCGCGTAGCATCATGCTGATCGTCATTTTCGCGGCAAGTTTCATCAATGAACGAAGCACCATCCATCACACATCACGGCGCCACCACGGGACAGACGGCGATGCCGTCCGATGATTCGCCGTTTGCAGTGTGTGTGGCCCCGATGATGGACTGGACCGACCGCCATTGCCGTTATTTTCACCGGTTGCTGTCACCGCGGGCACGGCTTTATACGGAGATGGTGACCAGCGCCGCGCTGGTGCGTGGCAAGCAGTTGCGGCTGCTTGAACACAGCCAGCAGGAGCACCCGGTGGCGTTGCAGCTGGGTGGCAGCGATCCGCAGGAGCTGGCGCAGGCGGCGCGCTTCGGCGCCGAGGCCGGTTATGACGAGATCAACCTCAACGTCGGTTGTCCGTCGGATCGGGTGCAGTCGGGGCGCTTCGGCGCCTGCCTGATGCGCGAGCCGGCACTGGTCGGCGATTGCGTCAAGGCGATGCGTGACGCGGTGGCGGTGCCGGTAACGGTGAAATGCCGCATCGGTGTGGATGACCAGGACGATTACGCTGGCCTGCAGCATTTCACCGAGACGATGCTGGAAGCGGGCGTCGGCGTGCTGGTGGTGCATGCGCGCAAGGCGTGGCTGCAGGGGCTGTCGCCGAAGGAGAATCGCGAGATTCCGCCACTGGACTACGAGCGGGTGTACCGGCTCAAGCGAGAATTTCCCGAACTGCTGGTGGTGATCAACGGCGGCATCGGCTCGGTCGCCGACGTGCGGGCCCATCTGGCGCAAGTGGAAGGTGTGATGCTGGGGCGGGCGGCCTATCACGATCCTTATCTGCTGGCGCAGGTCGAACATGCCCTGCATGGCGAGCCCTTGCCGTCGCGGGATCAGGTGCTGCGACACATGCAGCCCTATGTGGAGGCCGAGCTGGCACGCGGGACCGCGCTCAAGCACATCAGCCGCCATCTGCTGGGGCTGTATCAGGGTGAGCCGGGCGCGCGTGCGTTCCGCCGCACCATCAGCGAGGGCGCCCATCTGCCCGGGGCGGGCTGGGCGTTGATCGAGCAGGCGTTGGCGCCATGCTTGATTGCGGCGTGACAGGCGCCGGTCATCCGGTCAGTATTCAGTCCTGATTGCCCATGCTTGACGCATGGACAGGTATTTGGCGAGTGCGACGCGCATGACGATCAAGAAACGTATCCCGTTGGCTCTGCTTGCCGTGGTCTGGCTGGTCGCCTCGATGGCAGCCTGGGCCCAGCCGGCCAAGCCGGCGGTGACCCTGGATCAGGCGGTGCTCAAGGTGCAGCGCGAGACCGGCGGCAAGGTGCTGTCGGCCGAGTCGCGCGGGATCGGTCGCCGGCTGGAGTACCGCATCAAGGTGCTGACCCCGCAAGGGCACGTGAAGGTGATAGCGGTTTCTTCCGAGGCGAGCAAGAATCCGGCATCGACCCAGTCAACCAAGAATTCGCCCGGCAAGCATGCGGGCAGCAAGGAGAGACACTGATATGCGCATCCTGTTGGTGGAGGACGAGGCGCCGTTGCGCGAGACGCTGGCGGCGCGCCTGAAGCGGGACGGTTTTGCCGTCGATGCGGCGCAGGACGGCGAGGAGGGCATCTACCTCGGTCGCGAGGTGCCTTTCGATTTGGCGATCATCGATCTGGGCCTGCCCAAGATGTCGGGCATGGATCTGGTCAAGGCGCTGCGCGAAGCCGGTCAGCGTTACCCGATCCTGATCCTGACCGCGCGCGGCAGCTGGCAGGACAAGGTCGAGGGGCTCAAGCACGGTGCCGACGACTATCTGGTGAAGCCATTCCACGTGGAGGAACTGCTGGCGCGGATCAACGCGCTGGTGCGTCGCGCCAGCGGCTGGTCGAAGCCGATCCTGGCCTGCGGCATGATCAAGCTCGATACCACCGCGCAGTCGGTGACGGTGGAAGGCAAGCTGGTCGACCTGACCAGCTACGAGTACAAGGTGCTGGAATACCTGATGCTGCATGCCGGCGAACTGGTCTCCAAGGCCGATCTCACCGAGCACATCTACCAGCAGGACTTCGATCGAGACTCCAACGTGCTCGAAGTGTTCATCGGCCGGTTGCGGCGCAAGCTCGATCCGGAAGGCATCCTGAAACCCATCGAGACGGTTCGTGGACGTGGATACCGCTTTGCCATCCCGCGCACCGACGGCGACGACGAATGAGCTGACGCCGCCGCGCCGCCCGCTGTCGCTGGCGGCGCGGGCGGCGATAGCGACCGGCTTCGTGCTGGCTGGCTTTCTGGGGCTGGTCGGGTTGACGCTGTCGCAGGCGAACAAGGATCGCGCGTTGAGTGCACTGCATGACCGCCTGCAGAATTTCGCGATCGCCTACATCACCAATTTCGACGTCAATCGCTACGGCAAGCTGCTGTCGCCGGATACCTCGCCCGACCCGAATTTCTCACGGCCCGGTTCGGGCCTGTATGCAGTGGCCCTGGGTGATGGCTATCGATGGGAGTCGTCGTCGGCGATCGGTCGCGACTTCAGCTTTCTCAAACCGCTGGAGCCGGGCCAGAGCAGGTTCGTCGGACCGGTCGACACACGCATGGGGCGGCTTTACTACTTCAGCTACGGCGTGGCGCTGGACACGGTGGAGAAAAAATCGGTGCCGCTCACCGTGATGGTGGCGCAGACCGAGGATCAACTCGAAGGTGGGAATGCGGCATACCGGCGTGCCCTGGTGATCTGGCTGTCGATCCTCGGGGTGATGCTGATCGCGCTGCAGATGCTGCTGCTGCGCTGGAGCCTGACGCCGCTGCGCAAGGTGGCCAGCGACATGAGCCGGGTCGAACTTGGCGAAAGCGAACTGCTGGACAGCCAGTACCCATTGGAACTGACCGGACTGACCGAGCGCATCAATGCCTTCATCACCAACGAGCGCGAACAACGCACTCGATACCGGCATACCCTGGCGGATCTGGCGCACAGCCTGAAGACGCCGCTGGCGGTCATCCGTTCGCAAGTGGAGTCGCTCAGTGGCGACGAACCCTCGCTCAACGGCGGTGTGCTGGATCAGGTGCGGCGCATGGACGACCTGGTCGCCTATCAGCTGTCGAGGGCTGCCACCTCTGGTCGGCAGACCTTCGCCAGCGCGGTGCCGATCGCCGGTCACGCCGAGGATCTGGTGCAAAGCCTGGAGAAGGTCTACGCCGCCAAGAATGTGCTGTGCGAGTTCGATATCGACGATGGCGCGATGTT
>JAPHUU010000367.1 GCA_026193555.1 Rhodanobacter sp. | reverse complement strand
CGCTGCGCGTCAGCCGGAGCTGGTGCCGCTGCTGCAGGGCCGCATGTTCCTGCTCGCCGGTCTGATCGATGCGGCGTTCCTGATCGGCGTGGCGCTGGCGATGTACTTCGCCGTGGCGAACCCGCTGCTGTCGAAGCTGGTGGCAGGCTAAGCCCCCTGGTGGCGCTTCGGCGCCACCGCCCCTCCGGCACGGATGTACTGAAGTCCGTGTCCGTTCCATTCCGTATTTACAGGTAACGCAGCGATGCTTCCCAACGGCACTCTGATTGGCGAAATGATTTCGTTCGCCATCCTGATCTGGTTCTGCGTCCACTTCATCTGGCCGCAACTCAATAAGGCCATCGAAGAGCGGCAGGTCAAGATTGCCGAGGGCCTGAATGCCGCCGAGCGCGCGCACGCGGAGCTGAAGAGCGCCGACGTCAAGGTGGCGGCCGAGATCAAGGTGGCCCGTCAGCAGGCGACCGAGATCATCGACAAGGCCCAGCAGCAGGCCAATCAGATCATCGACAAGGCACGCGTCGAGGCGATCGTCGAGATCAACCGGCTGAAGACCAGCGCGCAGGAGGATATCGCCAACATGGCGCAGCGTGCGCGCGACCAGCTGCGTGAGCAGGTGGGTGCGCTGGCGGTGCAGGGTGCCAGCAAGATCGTGCAGCGCGAGGTCGATGCCTCGACGCACAAGGCCTTGCTCGACCAGCTCGCGGCCGAGATCTGATCGATGGCCCAGGCAATCACCCTCGCCCGTCCCTACGCCCGCGCCGCGTTCGAAGTGGCGCATGCCGCTGGTGCGCTGGATGTGTGGTCGCAGGCGCTGGCGCTGGCCGCCGCGGTGGCGGCGGATGCGCGCGTGGCCCAGCTCGCAAGCGACCCTCGCGTATTGCCCGCCCAGCTGGTCGCGCTGCATCTGCCGGCCGGCCTGGCTGACGACACGCCGTTCGCTCAGTTCCTCGGCGAGATGGCCGAGCACCGTCGCCTGATGCTGCTGCCGGAAGTGGCGGACTTGTACGAGGCGTTCAAGCGCGAATCCGAATCGTTGCTGCTGGTCAAGGTGACCAGCGCGATGGCGCTGGACGCGACCCAGACCGAGCAGTTGAAAGCATCGCTGAATCGCCGCTTCAAGCGCGAGATCGAACTGGAAACGCGGATCGATGCCTCGCTGCTTGCCGGAGCGGTGATCGATACCGGTGAACAGGTGATCGACGGCTCCGCCCGCGGGCGGCTGGCAAAAATGGCCAGCGCACTGGCGAATAACTAAATTTTCAGGATCACGACCATGTCCAGCACCACTTTGAATCCGTCCGAGATCAGCGAGCTGATCAAGAATCGCATCGAGCAGTTCAAGCTCGGCGCCGAAGCACGCAACGAAGGCACGATCATCAGCGTGTCCGACGGCATCGTGCGCATCCACGGCCTCGCCGACGTGATGCAGGGCGAAATGATCGAGTTGCCGGGCAACTCGTTTGCCTTGGCGCTCAACCTCGAGCGCGACTCGGTCGGCGCGGTGGTGCTGGGTGAATACCAGCATCTGCGCGAAGGCGACACCGCCAAGACCACTGGCCGCATTCTCGAAGTGCCGATTGGCCCGGAGCTGCTCGGCCGCGTGGTCGACGCCCTGGGCAACCCGATCGACGGCAAGGGGCCGATCGGCGCCAAGCTCAACGCGCCGATCGAGAAGGTGGCGCCCGGCGTGATCTGGCGCAAATCGGTCGACCAGCCGCTGCAGACCGGTTACAAGTCGGTCGACGCGATGATCCCGGTTGGCCGCGGCCAGCGCGAGCTGATCATCGGTGACCGCCAGACCGGCAAGACCGCGCTGGCGATCGACGCGATCGTCGCGCAGAAGGATTCCGGCATCAAGTGCATCTACGTCGCGATCGGCCAGAAGCGCTCGTCGATCGCCAACGTGGTGCGCAAGCTCGAAGAGCACGGCGCGCTGGCGCACACCATCATCGTGGTCGCCTCGGCGTCCGAGTCGGCCGCGTTGCAGTACGTCGCGCCGTATTCCGGTTGCACGATGGGCGAGTACTTCCGCGATCGCGGCGAAGACGCGCTGATCGTCTATGACGATCTGTCCAAGCAGGCGGTGGCGTATCGCCAGATCTCGCTGCTGCTGAAGCGGCCGCCGGGTCGCGAGGCCTATCCGGGCGACGTGTTCTATCTCCATTCGCGCCTGCTCGAGCGCGCTTCGCGCGTGTCCGAGGAATACGTCGAGAAGTTCACCGACGGCGCCGTGCAGGGCAAGACCGGTTCGCTGACCGCGCTGCCGATCATCGAGACCCAGGGCGGCGACGTTTCGGCGTTCGTGCCGACCAACGTGATCTCGATCACCGACGGCCAGATATTCCTGGAAACCGACCTGTTCAATGCCGGTATCCGTCCGGCGGTCAACGCCGGTATCTCGGTGTCCCGCGTCGGTGGTGCCGCACAGACCAAGATCGTGAAGAAGCTGTCCGGCGGCGTGAAGCTGGCGCTGGCGCAGTTCCGCGAGCTGGCCGCGTTCGCGCAGTTCGCCTCGGACCTGGATCCGGCCACCCGCGCTCAGCTCGACCGCGGTCAGCGCGTGACCGAACTGATGAAGCAGGGCCAGTACTCGCCGCTGTCGATCGCCGAGCTGGCACTGTCGGTGTATGCCGCCGAAAAGGGTTACCTCGACGATCTGGCGGTGAACAAGGTGCTGGCGTTCGAGAAGGGCCTGCACGCGTTCATGCACCAGAACCACGCCGAACTGATGAACAAGATCGTCGCCACCGGTGACTGGAACAACGACATCGAAGCGACCTTCAAGGCTTCGCTGGACGAGTACAAGAAGACCGGTAGCTGGTAAGGCAGGGAACGGGGAACAGGGAACGGGGAACAACGGCGAAAGCCACTCCACCGTTCCACTCTCCCCGGTCCTTGTTCCCCGAAGTGAGCAAAGCGAGCGAGACAGATGGCCAGCGGACGCGAAATAAAAACCAAGATCAAGAGCACGCAGAACATGCGCAAGGTGACGCGCGCGCTCGAAATGGTCTCGGCCTCGAAGATCCGCAAGGCGCAGGATCTGATGAAGGCTTCGCGCCCCTATGCGCGCTCGATGCGCAAGGTGATCGCGCACGTGGCCCAGGCCAGCACTGATTTCAGCCATCCGTTCCTGATTCAGCGTGACAACGTGGCGCGGGTCGGATTCATCGTGGTGTCGACCGATCGCGGCCTGTGCGGCGGGCTCAACTCCAACCTGTTTCGGCGCGTGCTGCCGCAGATCCAGGAGTGGCAGAACCAGGGTGTGCAGGTCGATGTGGTGGCGGTCGGGCAGAAGGCGATTCAATTCTTCCGTCGCCTCAAGGGCGTCAACCTGATCGGCAGCGTTGGCCACCTCGGCGAGCGCCCGAAGCTGGAGCAGCTGGTTGGCGTGATCAAGGTGATGCTTGATGCCTACACCGCCAATGGCCTTGATCGCGTGTTCCTCGCCTACAACGACTTCGTCAACACCATGACGCAGAAGCCGACGGTCGACGCACTGTTGCCGCTGCCGCTGGTCGCGGCCGAGTTGGAGGCCCACCAGGCCGCTGGCGAGTCGGCGTATGCCGGCATCAAGCTGGAGCAGACCCACGACTGGGACTACATCTACGAGCCGGATGCGCAGACCGTGCTGGAGCATGTGCTGGGTCGCTACATCGAGTCGGTGGTGTACCAGGCGGCGCTGGAGAATCTGGCCAGTGAACACGCTGCGCGCATGGTTGCGATGAAGAGCGCGTCGGACAACGCGAACAAGGTGATCGACGAACTGACGCTGATCTACAACAAGGCGCGCCAGGCCGCGATCACCCAGGAAATTTCGGAAATCGTTGGAGGAGCGGCAGCGGTGTAACCGCTGTTGCTCCCCCGAAAATATTCATGGCGACGCGAAGCGGCGCCGCAACAAACCTAAAGAGATTCATCCGGAGCTATCAGCATGAGCCAGGGCAAAGTTGTTCAGATCATCGGCGCGGTCGTCGACGTGGAGTTTCCGCGCGACCAGGTGCCGCAGATATATGACGCACTGAAAATCGACGGTACCGAGATCACGCTCGAGGTGCAGCAGCAGCTCGGTGACGGCGTGGTGCGCACGATCGCGCTCGGTGCCACCGACGGCCTGCGCCGCAACCTGATCGCCCGCAACACCGGCGAAGGCATCAAGGTGCCGGTCGGCAAGTGCACGCTCGGTCGCATCATGGACGTGCTCGGCAACCCGATCGACGAGGCCGGCCCGATCGGCGAGAAGGATCAGTGGGTGATCCATCGCGAGGCACCGAGCTACGCCGACCAGGCGGCTGCGAACGATCTGCTGGAAACCGGCATCAAGGTGATCGACCTGATGTGCCCGTTCGCCAAGGGCGGCAAGGTCGGCCTGTTCGGCGGCGCCGGCGTCGGCAAGACGGTCAACATGATGGAACTGATCAACAACATCGCCAAGGCGCACGAAGGCCTGTCGGTGTTCGCCGGCGTGGGTGAGCGTACCCGCGAGGGCAACGATTTCTACCACGAGATGAAAGACTCCAACGTGCTCGACAAGGTCGCGATGGTGTACGGCCAGATGAACGAGCCGCCGGGCAACCGCCTGCGCGTGGCGTTGACCGGGCTGACCATGGCCGAGTACTTCCGCGACGAGAAGGACGAGCACGGCAAGGGCCGTGATGTGCTGTTCTTCGTCGACAACATTTACCGCTATACGCTCGCCGGTACCGAGGTGTCCGCACTGCTCGGCCGCATGCCGTCCGCCGTGGGCTACCAGCCGACCCTGGCCGAGGAAATGGGCGTGCTGCAGGAGCGCATCACCTCGACCAAGACCGGCTCGATCACCTCGATCCAGGCCGTCTACGTGCCCGCGGATGACCTGACCGATCCGTCGCCCGCCACCACCTTCGCCCATCTGGATGCGACCGTGGTGCTGAGCCGCAACATCGCCTCGCTGGGTATCTACCCGGCGGTCGATCCGCTCGATTCCACCAGCCGCCAGCTCGATCCGAACGTCATCGGCGTCGAGCACTATGACGTGGCCCGCCGCGTGCAGGGCACGTTGCAGCGCTACAAGGAGCTGAAGGACATCATCGCGATCCTGGGCATGGACGAGCTGAGCGAGGAAGACAAGCAGGCCGTGTCGCGCGCCCGCAAGATCGAGCGCTTCTTCTCGCAGCCGTTCCACGTGGCCGAGGTGTTCACCGGTTCGCCGGGCAAGTACGTGCCGCTGAAGGAAACCATCCGCGGCTTCAAGATGATCGTGGACGGCGACGTCGACCATCTGCCGGAGCAGGCGTTCTACATGGTCGGCAACATCGACGAGGCGGTCAAGAAGGCCGAGGACATGGGTGCCAAGAAGGCGGCCTGAGTCTGTAGAAGCGGGAACGGGGAACGGGGAACAGAACAAGGATGCTCCGGCGTCCACGCTCTTGATCCACCGTTCCCCGTTACCCGTT
>JAPHUU010000181.1 GCA_026193555.1 Rhodanobacter sp. | reverse complement strand
GCCGGCTTTTCGGCGATCGCGGCGGCATAGCGACTCTGTGAGCCGCGCAGATAGGCCATGTCGGCGTGCAGCTGTTCCAGCGGCGCCACGAACCACCAGTGCAACAGCACGAAGTAACCGAGCACGACGCTCAGCAACAGCAGCGCAACCGCAGCGAGGCGGCTTTGACGCGGCGTCAGTTGCACCATCCTCATCGCGTGCTCCCGCCATTGGCCGGTGCCGCCAATGTCGTGGAGCCAGCTGCTGGCTCTCGCACTTGCGCGGTGAGGTAGAAGCGCTCCTTGCCGGTCCTCGGATCCGGCTGGATGCTGCCCTGGAAACTGGCGTCGGTGATCAGCGTCGAGTCCTTCAGCGCATCAAGCAGTCGGGCCGCCTGCTGGCTCTGACCCTGCAGGCCGATGCGGCCGGTATTGTCCACCGTGAAACGCTCCAGCCATGCGCTGTCCGGCAACCGTGCCGTGACATCCTGCAACAGGTTCAGCGCGCCGATGCTGTTCTTCTTGCGTCGGGCCAGGAAGCCGGCGGCACCGGCATTGTCCTGCAACTGCTGGCGCAGTGCGGCCACCTGCTGTGCCTCGCCTCGCATGCTGTCGACCTCGACCTGCATCTTCGTCAGGGCCGCCTGTCGATTGTGCAGCCACTGTCCCAGCACCAGCGCCAGCAGCACCACGCAGCCTGCCGCCAGCGCGAGGTTCAGGCGCAGGCGCGGCCGCGTGCGCCGCGGCACCTGCTCCGGCGGAAGCAGGTTGATGCCCAGCTTGTCGTCGCCCAGCGCCACATCGACGGCGTCGATCGCGATGCCTGCCGTGCGCAACCGCGTCAGCAAGGGATCCAGCGTGTTGCGGGGCACCACCACCAGCTCGGCCTGAAACCGCCCCGCTTTGGCCGACGTGGCCAGCTCGCGCGCGGCGAAGTGCACCTGGGCCGGCTGGAACGGGGTCTGCCGATCCATCTCGAAGGCGACGACCTTCTGCAGATTGTCGCGGGCAGCGTTCGGCAACACGAGGATCCGTCGCAACACCACCGTGGCCGGCAACAGCAGCGCCAGCCGCAGATCCTCTCGGTCGACGTGGCGCAAGGCAGCCGCCAGTACCGTGGAGGGTGCGCGCTGGTCGATGACAGCGGCATCGCCAGCATCGTCCCAGTGGGCGAGCGGCTCGCCATGGCCGGCACGTCGCAGCGTCCACTGGCTGCCGGAACACTGCAGCAGGTACCAATCCGCGCCGCCATCGAACCAGCCGCGCCATCGGGGCGGCAGCAAGCCGCGCAATTCACCGCCCCACCAATGCAGGAATCCCGGGCACGGCGAAGTACGCCAGGCACGACGCACTCGATCCACCATTGGTCGCAACGACTGCGTTGCCGTACTGCTCATTCCGCACTCCCCTCCTGCCAGCGCAGCACCGTATACGGTTGGGTGCCAAGCTCCCCCGCCTGCACCCGGATCGTGGCGCGCACTACCGCCCGCGTGCCGTCGGCCAGTGTTGCCTCCGACGTTATACTATGCGTGGTTCCGTTGTTCAGAGCCATACTCTGGTCGATGCCGCTGAACTGCCGCGCGGCGAGAATCGCGTGCTGGCGTTGCGGTGTCATGCCGGGAATGGCCGCAAGTGCCAACGGCGGTGCGGTATTCGGATCAGGACTCGCGTTACCCGCCCAGATCGTGACCACCGGTGCCACCTCCCGATAGATCGCCGGCGTCATGCCCAACACCATCTGCAGTTCCTCGACGCTCGCGAACGGCCCGTGGCGGGGACTGTAATCACGGCCGGCCGCCACATACGCGGCCTGCTGCTCGCTGCGCTCGCCGGCCGGTCCCGGGGCACTGCGCCATTCCACCACGTGAGCGGCAAGCGGCCTGGCCTGCTGCGGATCCATTCCCGCCGCCTGAAACAATGCCTGCAGCACCTCGGGGCTGGCGGTATTGAGATCCACCTTGCCGCCTTCGTTGACTGCCGTCACCTCGATCGCGACATGATCGTACTGAAAGCGATAGAGGCGTCCGTCGCCGACCCAGCGCTGCTTCACCAGCGGATCGTGCAATTGATACAGCGCGCGCATCAGACCTGCTTCGGCGGCGTAATGAGCCCGGGTGTGCGCGAACTGGTAGCGCGCCTGCAGGCCCTCGGTACGCGCCAGCGCAGCGTACCCACCCAGCAGGATCGCCAGCAGGGTGCAGGCCCACAACACCAGCAGCAAGGCCACCCCGCGCTGGCTGGCGCGACTCGCGCCCAAGCCCCTCATCGCACACCGCCATTCAACGGCAGCAACTCCGAGGGCACACCGCTGAGCGGTGGGTTGACTCGCAGCGGAACCAGCAATTGCGGCCATGCGTAGTTACCGCTCGGCTGCAATGTGATGCTCACCAGTTGCGGCAGCAGCCGGCCATCGGGCCACACCGCCGTCCACGGTACGGGCTGCCCCCGGGCATCCACCCCGCGGTAGCGGAAACTGCCACCCCGGAGGTGGTCGAGCAGCACTTGCGGCTCGCCCAGCGGCTGCGCCGGCTGGCCGTCCGGCGGCAGCAGCGCGAGGCTCAGCTCCAGGCGCGACTCGCCATGGCCGTCGTCGACCAGCTGCAGCCGCTGCAGTTGCGGACCGAGCTTGCCGAGATAGCCCGGCAGCGGCGCGACGTAACGCATGCTGTGCGCGCTGCCCTCGAAGTAGAGGCTTTCGCCGCGATCGGTGCGGCTGATCGTCATCGTCATGCTTTGCGCCAGCTCGCGCCGCAGGATGCCCTGGGCGGCACGGATCTGATCGATCCGTTCGATCGCCGCGGTCCCGGAACGCACGCTGTGGATGGCCGTGCGCAGACCCGAGTACACCCCCACGATCAGCAGCGCCAGCAGCGCCAGCGCGCCGAGTACCTCCAGCAGGGTGAAACCGGCCGACCGCTTCATCGGCTTGCCTGCGCCGCATCCGGCGCGATACCGGCAGCCACCGGGCCGGCCACCCGCAGGGTGCGAAAGTGTGCCGAACGTACATGCCCGGGCGGCCCCCACGACACATCCAGGTCCAGCTGGTAGAGCTGCAGCGGCGCATTCGGCGGCACGTTGCCCGCCTCGTTCCAGGGCGTCACCGCCAGCTGCCAGTGATACTTCGCATTGAACTGGCCCGAGCTGTTGCCCGGCCGCAGCACCTGCCCGACAAACGCACTGTCCAGCCGGCTGCGTGCCCACATCGCCGCCTCGCTGTGATCGGCCGCGTTGCGGGTCAGGCTGATCGCGCCGCCGGCCACCTTCATCAACGCGGTGAACGCGATCGCCAGCAGCATGATCGCGGCGATCACCTCGAGCAGGCTGAAGCCGCCCTGGGTGGCGCGGGAAACGGGAAATCCCCTTGGGGAATGCCCCACTTTCATCGCGACGCCACCGTATCGACCACGCGTACTTCACCGGTCAGCCATGACACGTTGACGTGCCACTGGCGCCGCCCACTCTGCAAGGTGATGCGGCCACCGGTGGAACTGCCGTCGGGGAAGAAGCGGATGCGTCCGGTATGGTCGTCGGGCTGGTCCTCCTTCGCGCTGGTGATGGCCAGTCGCATGCCTCTGGGCAATCGCACCTCATGCTGCTTCACGTCGCGATAGGTGTTGGCGCGGGTATCGACATCGAAGTTCTGCTCCTTTCCACGCACGATCGCCTGCGCCCGGGTGGCGCGCAGTGCACCGGCCAGCTCGCTGCTGGCCGCGTTGATGCGGGCGCTGGCGAGCCCCTGGGTGACCGAAACCGAAATGGCGGCCGCGGCGATGCCGATCAGCAGGATCACCGCCAGCATTTCCAGCAGGGTGAAGCCGTGTGCGCGCGCAGCCTTCATGCTTATTGCCAGTTGCCCACGTCCTTGCTGTAGCCCTCACCGCCCGGCTTGCCGTCCTGGCCGTAGAAGACCAGGTCGAAGCTGCCGTGCTGGCCGGGATACTGGTAGCCGAACGCATGCCTCCAGGGATCCTTCAATTCGGACGCCTTGGCGTACGGCCCTTGCCAGTTCGCCGCATTGGCCGGCTTGACCACCAGATCATCCAGCTGTCGCGGCGGCGTACCGTTGTCCAGCGAATAGTTCTCGATCTTCTGGCTCAGCGTCATCAGCTGTGCCTTGCCGGCGCCGTACTTGCCCTTGTCGACGTTCTTGCCGACCTGGGTCACCACCACCGCGCCGATGATGCCGATCAGCACGATCACTGCCAGCATTTCGAGCAGGGTGAAACCGCCGTTCGAACCGATACGTCGTGGTTGCCTGTACTGCATGTGGATCACCTCGGGTTTGCGAAGAGTCAGGGGTCTATTGGATGTTGCTGGTCAGGCTGAGCAGCGGCAGCAGGATCGCGGCCATGATGATCGCCACCATCACGGTCATCACGATGGTCAGCGCCGGCACCAGTGCGGCCAGCAGACGGTCGATCGCGCGTTTGGACTCGAGTTCGAAGGTATCGGCGACTTTCAGCAGCATGGTGTCGAGCTGGCCGGCTTCCTCGCCGACCTGCACCATCTGCATCGCCAGCCGCGGAAACAGTTTCGACTGGCCCAGCGCCAGGCTGAGGCCGGAACCGCCCTTGACCTGCTCGTGCGCCTCCAGCAGCGCCGCATCCAGCGCGCGGTTGTCGGTGACCTGACGCGCGATGGCCAGCGCGCTCAGCAGCGGCACGCCGTTCTTCAACAGCGTGCCGAGCGTGCGGGCGATGCGGGCGGTCTCCACCTTCAGCAACAACGGCCCCATCAACCGCATGGTCAGCAGGCGCCGGTGCCAGGCCAGCCGCAGTGCGGGATCGCGCATCCGCACGTGCCAGTAGAAGGCGCCGCCACCGAGCAGCAGCAGGATCAGCCACCATCCGTTCTGCAAGGTGTTGCCCAGTGCCAGCACCGCCTGGGTGATCCACGGAATCGGCACCTGCATGTCCTCGAAGATCGGCACGAACTGCGGCACCACATACGCCAGCAGCAGGATCAACGAGCCGAGCACGCCGATCATCAGGAACGCCGGGTAGATCAATGCGTTGACGATGCTGCCGCGCATCTGCTGCGCGCGCTCCAGATAGTCGGCCAGCCGACGCAGCGTCTCCTCCAGCGAACCTCCCGCCTCGCCGGCGCGAACCAGGCTGACATACAGCTTTGGGAACACGCCGTGCTCCTCGTCCAGTGCGAAGGACAACGCATTGCCCCCACGCACCCGATCGCGCACGCGTTCCACCAGTTTCTTCGCGTTCTCACCCTCGGGAAGTTCGAGCAGGATGCCGAGCGCCCGATCCAGCGGCTGGCCGGCACCGAGCAGTGTCGCCAGCTGATGGGTGAACTGGGCCAGCTGATCTCCCGTGAACGGACCGCGCTTGAACAGCGCCGCCAAGCCGCTGTCGCTCCCGGCGCCACTGGCCGGCTGCGCTTCCAGCGGCGTATGACCCTGGTCCTGCAGCCGGGCGATCACTTCCTCGACGCTGGCCGCCTCCATCTGGCCGTGCAGCGTCTCGCCGGCTTCGCTGACAGCCTTGTAGCGGAACTGGCTCATGGCATCGCAGCCAGCCGCGATGCAAGGACGTGCCTGTTCCTCCTCTCCCCCCAGGGGAGAGGCTCGAGGTGAGGGGCGGGTGCTCGCGGGATTCGCGCCAACCGAGGCTCTAGCTCTTGCTGTTTCCCCGCGAGCACCCGCCCCTCACCCCTGCCCTCTCCCCGCAGGGGAGAGGGTATTCCCGCAGTCCTTGGCTGCGACGCGATTCGCAGATCAGCCTTCCTGCGTGACACGCAGCACCTCCTCCAGCGTGGTCACGCCCGCCACCGCCTTGGCGATGCCGTCCTCGTACATCGTGCGCATGCCTTCGGCACGGGCCTGGCGTTCGATCTCGCTGGCGTCCGCGCGCTGCATCACCAGCCGGCGCAGCGGATCGCTCATGGTCAGAAACTCCATGATTGCGCGGCGGCCGCGGTAGCCGGTGGGGTTCGCCGCGCTGCTGCCCGGCTTCCACAGGCGAATCGGCCGCTGGTCGGTGTATTTCGCCAGCTCGAACTGCTCGATCACTTCCGGCAATGCCTCGTACGGAACCGCCGTCTCCGGATCGAGCCGGCGCACCAGCCGCTGCGCCAGGATGCCGTTGATGGTGGAGCCGAGCAGGTAGTCCTCCACGCCCATGTCGAGCAGGCGCGTGATGCCGCCGGCGGCGCTGTTGGTATGCAGCGTGGACAGCACCAGATGGCCGGTCAGCGCGGACTGGATCGCGATGCGGCAGGTTTCCAGGTCACGCATCTCGCCGATCATGATCACGTCCGGATCCTGGCGCATGATCGAACGCAGCGCACCGGCGAAATCCAGCCCGATCTGCGGCTTGACCTGGATCTGGTTGATGCCTTCGAGCTGGTATTCGACCGGGTCCTCGACCGTGATGATCTTCACGTCCGGCGTGTTGATCTGCGACAGCGCGGTGTACAGCGTGGTGGTCTTGCCCGAGCCGGTCGGTCCGGTCACCAGCAGGATGCCGTGCGGCTTTTGCAGCACGTCGACGAAGCGCTGCTGGAAGTTGTCGGTAAAGCCCAGCGATTCGAAGTCGAACACCACCGACTCGCGATCGAGGATACGCATCACCACCGATTCGCCGAAGCTGGTCGGCACGCTGGACACGCGCAGGTCCAGCTCCTTGCCCTG
>JAPHUU010000313.1 GCA_026193555.1 Rhodanobacter sp. | reverse complement strand
TGCCGGGCCCTGCTCGATCTGCCGGGGCTGCGATTCATGCGCGATCCCACGCGCGGCGGCCTGGTGACCGTCGCCCACGACATGGCGGCCGCCGCCCGTGTGCAGGTTCGTCTCGACGAGCCGGCTATTCCCGTTCGCGCGCCGGTGCGTTCGGTTTGCGAGATGCTCGGCTACGACCCGCTCTATCTGGCCTGCGAAGGGCGCGTGGTTGCCGTCGTGGCACCCGACTCGGCGCAGGAGGCGCTGGCACGCTGGCGCGGCATGCCGCAGGGCCGCCAAGCGGCCATCATCGGGTGCCTCGCCAGCGGCCCGCCCGACGTCGTGCTCACCACGGAACTCGGCGGCGAACGCATCCTCGACGAACTGGAAGACGAGCCGCTGCCGCGCATCTGCTGAGCGAGCGGTGCCTCGGCATGCACGCCGCTCAGGCGATGAACGGGAAGACGCCGAAGGCGGCGGCGATGCCTGCGTATCGAACCCGATGCGGACGGTCCGTCGCCCTGCCCGTCGCCCCGCTGCGACACCGCCACCATGCGAGATCGGCGTAAACGCCAGTCGCCGGATTACCCCATCACGATGCCCCATCACGACCGCGCCATCACGCCGGCGTGATCCGCCCGGAGAGGATCACGGACGATGACGCTTCGCGCGGCCATCGCGCCACCGCTTCAGCCTCGATTCTCGCGGCGAGCGCGGCAACCGCGGTGCTGACGGCGGCACTTGGTGCTGCATCGGCGGATGCGGCACCGATCTCGATGCCGTACAGCACCAGTGTCGCCGGCAGTGCGCCGATCGCGCTGGCCAGCGCGAGTGCGGAGGCGACGCCGAAACCGTGGCTGGAAACGCGCGTGTCCTTTTCGATCGACGCCGGATCGTCCACGCGATGGATGACGCCGGGTGCCTGGCCGCTGTGCACCGCATCGATCAGTACCGCCGCGTCCGCGTCGCACAGATGGCGGACCAGCGTGGCGCCGGGCCGGTCCAGCGCGACGATGCGCGTCTGGCACGACAGTCGAGCGGACAGCCCGCCGCGTTCCAGCGCCTGCGCCACCCACCAGCCCGCCTGGTCATCGCCCGATGGCGAACCGACACCGATGATGGCCAGCCGCGTCACAGGCGCTCCGCGTGAAGCTTGAGAAAGTGGGTCGCGCACGAAATGCAGGGGTCGTAGTTGCGGATCACCTTCTCGCAATGCAGGCGAAGTTCCTCGTCGCTGTGCCGCAGACCGAAATCCTGCAGCGACAGGCGCAGATCCTCCTCGATGCGCGCCTGGTTCTGGCTGGTCGGCGGCACGATGCGCGCATCGACGATGAGGCCCTCGGCGTCCACCTGGTAGCGATGCCACAGCAGGCCGCGCGGCGCCTCCGAGCAGCCGTAGCCGATACCGGCGCGCGGCGTGACGGCGACGGCCGGCGCGGGGACCTCCATGTAGTTCTCCAGCAGATGCGCCGCCTCGGACAGGGCGTAATGCACCTCGACCGCACGCGCCACCATGCTGTGGAACATGCTGCGGCTCGGCCACCTCACGCCGGTATCGTGCATCAACTGCTGGACGACGTCCGGCAGGCGGTCGGCGCTGGTATTGAGCCGTGCCAGCGGGCCCACGAGATAGGGCTGGTCCCGGTACTGGCTGTACAAGGCCGTGGAGTGTTCCACCTGATATTCGGTGAAGTGGCGGTCGTATTGCGCGGCGTCGATCGCGAGCCCGTCGCTGGCGGTGATGCGGCCGCGATGAATCGGGTATTCCCCGGCATCGCGCAGGGCTACACAGGTAAACGTCTGCTCGTCGTCGGGCATCGGGATGCTGGCGGTCCAGCGCACCAAGGCTTCGGACTCCGATAGCGCCGCGCGCAGCCTGGCGAGCATGGCGGCGACGTCGTCCGCGCGCGGCGCATGGTGGAAGCCGCCGACCTTGATGCCGACCGGATGCACCGAGCGCGCGCCGAGCAGCGTCATCAAGTCGTTGCCCAGTCCTTGCAAGGCGAGGCCCCGCCGCACGATGGCCGGGTGATCGTGCGCCATGGCGATGGCGCTTTCATACCCGAGGTAATCCGGTGCGGCCAGCAGATGGATATGCAGGCAATGGCTCTGGATCCACTCGCCGCAATACAGCACGCGACGCATCGCATGCACCCACGGCCCCGGATCGATGCCGAACAGGCTCTCCAGGGCGTTCACCGCGCTGATCTGGTACGCCACCGGACAGATGCCGCAGATGCGCGCCACCATGTCCGGCACTTCCTCGAAGGAGCGGCCTTCGAGAAATTTCTCGAACAGGCGTGGCGGCTCGTAGATCTGCAGCATCAGCGTCTCGATGACGTCGCCGCGAATGCGCAGGTGCAAGGCACCCTCACCCTCCACCCGCGCCAGCACGGGCACGTGAATGTTGACCTTGCGTGTCTGTGTTTCATCCATCGTGGCGTTCACCGGATTTCAGGCCCGCGTCACGGAAAGCAGGCGCGCCATTGTTGATGAACAGAAATCGCCGGGCGACCGCTTCGGGCACCAGACCGAGGCCTTCGAAGCGCCGGGCCAGGGCGGCGGTATTCGGATTTTCCGCCGGACCGTAGCAGGCGTAGCAGTCGCGTCCGAAGCTCGGACACAGCGCACCGCAGCCGGTGCGCGTGACCGGCCCCATGCAGGCTCTGCCCCTGGTCACCATCACGCAGACGGTCTGCCTGCGCTTGCACTCCATGCAGACCTTGTCGTTCTCCTGGGCCGGCATCACGCCGAACAGCAGGGCACGCAGCGCGCCCAGCACCTGGCGTCCGTTCACCGGGCATCCCCAAAGCTCCAGATCCACCTTGACGTGCTCGGCGATCGGCGTGGATCGATCCAGACTGTGGATGTGCTCGGGCCGTGCGTATACCCCCGCGATCCACTCACCCGCATTGGCGAGATTGCGCAGCGCCTGGACCCCTCCCGCGGTCGCGCAGGCACCGATGGTGACCAGGAAACGCGACTGTTCGCGCACGCGCGCGATGCGCTGCAGATCGTCGGGTGTCGCGATGCTGCCTTCGACGAAGGCAATGTCGACCGCCGCGTCCGGGGCCAGCGGACCGGCTTCGGCAAAGTGCGTGAAATCCACCAGCTCGGCCACCTGCATCAGGGCTGCACCCAGATTCAGAAACGCCAGCTGGCAGCCGTCGCAGGAGCTGAACTTGTGCACCGCCACTTTGGGTTTTGCGGTCGATTCCATCGCTAGAACCCCCTTGTCTTGAAGAGTTCCCTGACGCTCGGGTACGCAAAAACCGGGCCGTCCCGACACACGAAACTCGGGCCGTACTGGCAGTGGCCGCAATAGCCGACGGCGCAATGCATGCTGCGCTCCATGCTCAGGTGGATGCACTCTTCGGCGATGCCGCGTGCGACCAGATTGCCGATGCCCGCACGCATCATGCCTTCGGGCCCGCACATCATCACCGTGGTGCGGTCCGGTGCGATCTCGGCCTCGTCGAACACCTCGGTCACCAGCCCGACGTGCCATGGCCACAAGGGTCCGCCGTGATCGGCGGCCAGCAGCACGTGCGTGTTGGGCAGCGTGTTCCAGTAGGCGTAGCGTTCGCGCCAGATCAGTTCGTCGGCGTGCTTGACGCCCTGAATGATGGTGAGGCGTCCGAACCGTTCGCGTCGCATCAGGATGTAGTTGATCACCACCAGTACCGGCGCACAGCCGAGCCCGCCGGTAACCACCAGAATGTCGTCGCCTTCGACCTCGCGCAGCGGCCAGCCGCGGCCATACGGGCCGCGCAATCCGATCCTGTCGCCTGCCTTCAGCCGGGCGAGCCCGTCGGTCACCCGGCCCACGGCACGGATGGTGTGGTCGAGCAAGGTCGGGTCGTGCGGATCGGACACGATCGAAATCGGCACCTCGCCGACGCCGTACAGATAGACCATGTTGAACTGGCCGGGCATGTAGCGGTACTCGTGCCGCAGGTGCTCGTCGGTCAACCGCAGGCGCAGCGTGAAAATCGTCGGTGATTCCTCGATCCGACCGACGACCTCCGCTTCCATCGGAAGCTCGTCCCGAGTCATGGTTGCGGCCCGCATATCGCGTGGGCTTCTTCGGTGATGTCGATGCCGACCGGGCACCAGCTGATGCAACGACCACAGCCGACGCAGCCGCTGCGACCGTACTGCGCGTGCCAGCCACCGAGCTTGTGCGTCAGCCACTGCCGGTAGCGTGTGCGCGTGTCGGGGCGGACGGTGAATCCGTGGATGTAGCTGTGCCCCTGGGTGAAGCACGAATCCCATTCGCGCTCATGCAGCGAGCTGTCGCCGTCGAGCTTCGGGACTTCCGCTTCGCTATGACAGAAACACGTGGGGCAGACGGACGTGCAGTTGCCGCAGGACAGGCAGCGCTCGGCCACCTCTTGCCATCGCGGATGCTCCAGATTGGCGAACAGGCTCGCCTGCAGGTTCCGTCCGGGCAACGCCCGGCGTTGTACTTCGGATGAGTGACGGCCTTGCTCCTCGGCGGCAACCAGCTGTGCCGTGGTCGCGCTGGACAAGTGCAGGCCATCGAGGATCGCCGCACCGCGGTCGCTGCCCGATTCGGCAACGAAGCCGTCGTCCAGTTCGGCCAGGGCGATGTCGAACCCGGATGTGGCGCGTGGGCCGTCACCGGTGGAGGCGCAGAAGCACGTCTGCGCTGGGTGACTGCAATGCACGGCGACGATGAACAGGCCGTCACGTCGCCTGGCATAGCCCGGATCCGGACAGGTACCACCGAGGAAGTGCTTGTCCTGCAGGGCGAGCGCCGCCAGGTCGCATGCGCGAGCGCCAATCACGGCCAACGGCTTGCAGGCCGGCGGCCGGGCATCGAACACGAGCGTTCCATCCTCGCGCTGCGTGGCCCGCCAAAGGATCTCTCGCGGCGCGAAAAGAAACGGCTTGATCGCCTGCGGTCCGTTCGCCCAGCCGAATCGGCGCCGGCTGTCCGTCATGTCGACGCGATACGATCCCGGTCCCTGCTCGACCGCCACGCCCAGGGGCAGTTCGGCCACGCTGTCGATGTGCTCGTAGAGGATGGCACCATCGCGCAGCTTCGGCCCGATGCATTCGTAGCCGGAGCGGCTCAGCGCGTCCAGCAGGTGCTGCAACCGCTCGTGTGGGAGCAGCCCCGGGGATCGGTCGGTCGCGGGCTGTGCGGTTGCAGGAGACATCGCTCATTCCTCTCTTGCCGTCGTGTGCATCGACGGTGCGATCCGTCGATTGCTCCCGTGATCGCATCCGGCCAGACAGGCTCCGGCCAGGAAGCTATTCAGCGAGGATCCATTGGCGTGCCTGTGCCGCTTCGGAGAGTGGAAACACCCTTACCGCCCCGGGGATCAGAAAGCCGAAAGATCTCATGGCCATCGTGATCCAACCGACATCGGTGACGACGGCGATCCGGTCCCAATGGCGGAAATGCCCCATCCCCACCTTCATGTCATCCCAGACCGCCGCCGGGTCGACGCCGAGAAAATCGGAGCTGATCTGGTAATAGAGACGCACTTTCTCGTGTTGCTTGAGGACCTCGTCGACATGGGGAATGAGGACAGTCTCGTAATCGTGCGCGGTGACACGTCCGCTGCAGGTGACGGCGATGATGTTGTCTGGGAAATCCGGCAGCTTTTCGATCATGGGATGCTCCTGGAACCATGCATGGCGGGCCCTGCCCGTCGGCAGGGAAATCACCCGGTGTCGAACCGCGCGTTCGCCTCCGTGCGGCCGGCGGGTGCCCGGCCGTGGCGCGGGCAGACTACGACGCCCCTCCCGCGCCGCCTGCGCTGCGCGCTTGCTCCTTTTCTTTCAGGTACGCCATGGCGCCCTCCAGGGTTTCCAGCCTGGGGTAGTCGCCCTCCGGAATGTCCGCACCCGTCAGCTGGTGCAGTTCCGTCACGTAACGCAGGAAATCCATCGAATCAAATTCGTACTGGTCGCGGTAGCGACGCTGCCGATCCAGTGGCTCGCCCTCCAGATCCGGCGCCACGAGGTACAGCGCCGAGCGCACTTGTCGTTCGATGTCGGTGTCGTTCATAGCCGCTCCGGATGCTGCAGGAGTTCATCGAGGTGATGCAGGAACTTCGCTGCGGCACGACCGTTGCTGATCCGATGATCCCCGCCGACGGTGACGTTGATCGTGCGCCGCGCGCTGAGAGCTGCATGCTCGGCCCAGGCGCGCTCGAGAATGCGGCCGCAGCCGATGATCGCGACCTGCGGTGGGTAGATCACCGGTTGCAGGGTATCGGCGGTGTCCTCCCCGAGATTGGAAAAGGTCGCCGTGGCAGCGGTCATTTCCGAACTGCGCAAGCGCCCTCCGCGAACGCGGACGACAAGATCGTTCAGGCGCGCCATCACTTCGGCCAGCTCCAGCGTGTCGGCGTCGAGCAT
>JAPHUU010000249.1 GCA_026193555.1 Rhodanobacter sp. | reverse complement strand
CCTCGGCCGGCAGGCCGTCGCGGCCGGCGCGGCCGGTCTCCTGGTAGTAGCCCTCGATGCTGCGCGGCAGATCCAGATGCGCCACGAAACGCACGTCGGGTTTGTCGATGCCCATGCCGAACGCCACGGTAGCCACCATCACCACGCCGTCTTCGCGCAGGAAACGCTTCTGGTTCTTCGCGCGGGTGGCTGCATCCAGTCCCGCGTGATACGGCAGCGCCTCGATGCCCGACTCGGCAAGCCATTGCGCGGTGTCGTCCACCTTGCGTCGACTGAGGCAATAGACGATGCCCGACTCACCCTCATGACCCAGCAGGAATTCGCCGAGCTGGCGCTTCGCGTTGTGTCGCAATGCCACCCGGTAACCGATGTTGGGTCGATCGAAGCTGGCCACGAACTGCCGCGCCTGCTGCAGCGCCAGCCGTTCGACGATCTCCTCGCGGGTGCGCGGATCGGCGGTGGCAGTGAGCGCGATCCGCGGCACCTCGGGAAATCGTTGGTGCAGTATCGCCAGCTCGCGGTACTCGGGGCGGAAGTCGTGGCCCCACTGCGACACGCAGTGCGCCTCGTCGATCGCGAACAGGGCGACCCCGGTACGTTCCAGCAGACTGAGGAAACGCCCGGTCAGCAGACGCTCCGGCGCCACGTAGAGCAAATTCAGCTCGCCCGCCAGCAGCTGCCGCTCGACCTCGCGCTGGTCCTCTGCCGCCAAGCTGGAGTTGAGGAAGGCCGCGGCCACGCCCGCTTCACGCAGGGCGTCGACCTGATCCTGCATCAGCGCAATCAGCGGCGACACCACGATGCCGGTGCCCTGCCGCAGCAGCGCGGGAATCTGATAGCACAGCGACTTGCCGCCACCGGTCGGCATCAGCACCAGCGCGTCGCCGCCCTCGCTCAGATGGTCGACGACGGCCTGCTGCTGGCCGCGGAAGCTGGGATAACCGAAAACGCTTTGCAGCAGGTCGAGAGCGGAGGAATTCATCGGCTGCATGCTAGCAAATCGACCCGGCCACCTTGTCGGCGATCCGCCCGTTCATCGGTAGTTGCCGCGCTTGCAAGCGGTCCGCCGCGTGACGTGGCCAGCACCGGCCTCACCCTCCCGCACCGGGCAGGAGAGAGGGTTACTCCGGCGGCAAGCCCCACAGAGCATGATCCAGGTCGTCATCCAGCCCGAACCGGGACAGCGGCACACGACCATTCCTGACCTCGACACCTTCGGCCCGCAGCAATCGGCATTGTTCGCGAAAGCCGCGACTGCCGGCAGGCAGCGCGATCTGTCCACCGGCGCGCAGCACGCGATACCACGGCAGCGCCATCCCGTCGGGGGTATCGCCCAGCAGCTGGCCGACCAGTCGCGCCCGCCCGGGAAGTCCGGCGCGGGCCGCGATCGCGCCATAGCTGGCGACACGGCCGCAGGGAATAGCGGCGATCACGGCGTAGATGCGGGCATCGCGGTCATTCATCGTGGCAAGGATCACAGCTGGCCGGGCGCCGGGGTGCGCCGCGCCCGACCATACGCGATCCCTGATGCAGCGCGCCAGCGCGACGCGAAAGCGCAGACGTGGCAAAGTACGAGGCTCCCCAGTCGCCACGGACATCTCCGCATGCGCCACTTCGAAGCCGTGCGTTCACATATCGGCAGCCAGCACGAACTGCGCAACAACGACCCGTACCTGATCAGTTTCGATATGGAACTGGCGCAGGGGCGGATCCAGGGCATCTACATGGCCGAGCTGGAAGACGAGTTCGGCGGCCGCTACCTGCGCATCTCCACACCGATCGGCCCGCTCGCCGGCACCGACCCTTGTCGCTGCCTGCGCTTCAACTGGCAGCAGCGCACCGGTTTTCTGGCAGTGGCCGACCTGGACGGCGCGCCCTATCTGCACCTGTGCGAAAACCGGCCCTACGAACTTCTGGACGGTAGCGAGCTGGAGCGTGTGGTGCGCGAACTGGGCACGCTGGGTGATCAACTGGAGCAGATCATCGCGGTCGGCGAAGACGCGCTCTGACGCCGGTCACAGCGCGGACACCGAACTGGTCTCCGCGACGCAGCTCGCCGATCATCTCCACCATCACCTCGCCCGAGCTCGCCAGCACCTGCGCGCCTTGGGCGCCCCCCCGGCCAGGCGATCGACCACGATCTCGTAGCGCTCGGCGAACTTCTCGATGGTCTTGGGTATCTCGTACAGCGGCGCATTCAGCGCCTCGATGTCCTCGCGGCCGAGTGCGGTGAAATGTATTGACCAGCCCTTCGCTTGATCTGCGCGGCCAGCCCCTTACTCGCGCACGCGAGTGGCGGTGAACGCCGCCATCATCGGTGCCTCCCCGGGCCGGGTCAGCAGCTCGTGCAGCGCCGTGGCACTCTCGCTGACGATGGCCGCGCTCCGTTCAGGCAGGCCGTAGAACGTGTCGCCCTCGCTGAAGATCGCCTGCAGTAAAAACATGCGGACCATGTGCCTGAGGTGACGGTTGTTTCAGTCATGAAACAGGCCCCCGCAGCATGCCGCAGGCCCGGCACAGACCATCGAGGTGAAGTGCAGGCCCGGCTGCCGCTACACTGCGGACCATGTCACCCCTATCCTTGCCGCGATGCTGACCGAAATCGCGTTCGTCCTGGTGCTGTCGCTCTGCAACGGCTTCTTCGCGTTGTCCGAGATGGCACTGATTGCCTCGCGCAAGAGCCGGCTCAAGCAGATCGCCCGGACCAGCCGCAGCGCCGCGCTGGCGCTGCGGCACGCCGAGGCGCCGGAATATTTTCTGTCCACCGTGCAGGTCGGGATCACCCTGGTGATGCTGGTCACCGGTGCAGTCGCTGGCGACGCCCTCGGCGGGCACATCGCCGACGCCCTGACCGGCGACCAGACCGTGTGGCTGGCACCGTACATGCGGATCATCGGCATCGTGCTCGGCTTTGCGCTGATCTCGTTCCTGCAGGTGGTACTGGGCGAACTGGTGCCCAAGCGCCTCGCGTTGTCGGCACCGGAACGCATCACCGTGCTGGTGGCGATCCCGATGCTGGTGCTGTCCCGGCTGGCGATCCCGTTCGTGTGGCTGCTGAACGCCTCCAGCAATGTCGTACTGTGGTTGATGCGGGTGGACACCAACGGGCGCGGCGTGGTCACCGAGGAAGAGATCCGCCTGTTGGTGGCCGAGAGCGCCGAACAGGGCGTGCTCGACCGTGACGAACACAACATGGTCAATCGCGTGCTGCGCCTGGGCGACCGCACGGTCGACAGCGTGATGACACCGCGCATGCGCATCGCCTGGCTGGATCTGTCTGCGTCGCGCGAGGAGAACATTGAAGTGCTGCGGCAGACGCCGTACTCACGCTACCCGGTGTACCGCGGCGACGAGAGCGACGTGGTCGGCGTGGTCGAGGTCAAGCGCATGCTGCACAGCTTCACCGAAGGTAGCCCCGAACTGTTCGCGCACCTGTCCAAGCCGCTGTTCGTGCCGGCCGCCGCCCGTGCGCTGGACCTGCTGGAGGAGTTCCGCGACGCCGAAACGCCGCTGGCGCTGGTGGTCGACGAATACGGCGACATCGAGGGCGTGGTGACCGTCAATGATCTGCTGGCGGCGGTGGTCGGCGCCAGCCAGATCGGTCACGCCGGCACCGACGAAGACGCCCCCATCGTGCAACGCGCCGACGGCAGCTGGCTGGTCGACGGCAGCCTGTCGACCGATGACCTGCGCGAGTTGCTGCTTCTGGAGGAGCTGCCCGGCGAAACCGAACATGAGTTCCGCACTATCGCCGGCATGGTGACGGCAGCGCTTGGCCACATTCCGCAAACCGGCGAAGTGTTCGCCTGGCGCGGCATCCGCTTCGAAGTCATCGACCTCGACGGCGCCCGCATCGACAAGCTGCTGGTGACCCCTGCCCGATCGCCGGGTTCTTCGGATGACGAACAATAACGCGGTTGTCGTCACGGGCAGCGAGGCATGATCGCCCCATGAACCCGCCGGATCGGCACCACAGCACGACCGAGTTGCTGCATGCGACGCTCGATGCGCATCCGGCAGACCACATCACGCTCAAGGCATTGATGCTTCCGCTGCAGCGGCGCGCCTATGGCTTTCTGCTGTTGCTGCTGGCCATCCCCACTTTCCTGCCGGTGCCCTTCGGCATCGGGGCCTTGATGGGCGGTCTGGTGATGACGCTGGGGCTGCAGATGCTGATCGGCCTGGAACATCCGTGGCTACCCGCCTTTCTGACCCGGCGCCCGATATCGCGCGCCGCCCTGCGCCAATTCCTGGCGCGCATCGCCCCGATCACGCTTCGACTGGAACGCCTGTGCCGACCGCGACTGCAGCGCATCGCCAAGCGACCGCTGACGGCCATTTCCGGGCTGGTGATGACCCTGCTGGGCCTGCTGCTGATGCTGCCGATCCCGTTCACCAACTACCTTTTCGGCGCGCTGCTGCTGGTCTTCGCGTTCGCGCTGATCGAGCGCGACGGCTTGCTGCTGTTGCTGGTGTGGCTGGCGACACTGACGTGCCTGATCGTGTCGGCGACGCTCAGCAGCGCCCTGGCAGAGCTGTTTCTCCATCTGTTCTGAATCGACCGCGGCTACTTCTGAAGAGGCCTGCGCAACGTCGAAATCGACCTCTACGGCGCTTTCACGGCCGCTCATCGTCCTCGCGGGACACCGATGCCATCCGTTGCGCATCGGCAAGAATGCCGTGCAGCACGCGCAGCTCGCGCGCGTCCGGCTGCGCGCGCTGAAACAGCTTGCGCAGACGCAGCATGATCGTGGTCGGCTCGCGGCCCTTGTGAAAATCGATGTCCTCCAGCATTTGCGCCAGATGGAGGTAGAACTGCTCCATCTGCGCCGCGTCGGCCGGCACTTCCTCGCGCACCGGCACGGCCACCGGCGCATTGTCGCCAAGCATCCGCACTCGCAGCTCGTAGGCCATCACCTGTACCGCCTGCGCCAGGTTCAGCGAGCTGAAGTCGTCCACGCTGGGAATTCGCACCATCGCGTGGCAGCGCGCCAGCTCGTCGTTTTCCAGTCCGGTACGCTCGTTGCCGAATACCAGCGCCACCTGCTCGCCGCGAGCCACCGCGGCCAGCGCCTGCGCCGCGGCCTCGCGCGGCGAGATCTCCGGCAACTTCACCCCACGCCGCCGCGCCGACAGCCCCAGCACCAGGTTGCAGCCGGCCAGGCTGTCGACCAGTCCAACGTGGATGCCGGCGGTGGCCAGCACCTCATCGGCACCCGCGGCCAGCGCATCGGCCTCACGGTCCGGAAACCGCGCCGGCGACACCAGCTCCAGCCGCTGGAAGCCCATCGTGCGGATCGCCCGCGCCGCACTGCCGATGTTGCCCGGATGCGAGGTGCGCACCAGTACATAGCGAATGCGGGCGACAAGGTCGGGAAATGTGGACATGCTCAAACGCCGGACGTGAGTGACGACCGACAAGGATAACGGAAGCGCCGGCCGCGGCTCTCGGCCCGATGCCTGCCCCGCCGCCGCGCCTCTGTTAGAATCGTCGACCGCAACCCCGCTCTTTTGCAAAGTCGAAGCCATGTCCAGACCCGCCGTCACGATCGCGGCGCGCGCCGCGCGCTCTGCAGGAAACATCATCCTGCGCTACATGAACCGCATCGACGGTCTCAATATCGTCGAAAAGCAGCGCATGGACTTCGTCTCCGAAGTCGACAAGCTGGCCGAGGCGGAGATCATCAAGGAGCTGCGCCGCGCCTATCCCAGCCACGCGATCCTCGGCGAGGAAAGCGGCGCGACCGGCAAGGGTCCGCTGGTATGGGTGATCGACCCGCTCGACGGCACCCACAACTACCTTCGCGGCATCCCGCACTTCAGCGTGTCGATTGCGCTGCTGGACAAGGGCGTGCCGGTCTACGGCGTGGTGTTCGACCCGCTGCGCGACGAGCTGTTCACCGCCAGCAAGGGCGACGGTGCCTACATCAACGACCGCCGCATGCGCGTGTCCAAGCGCGAGAACCTCGGTGGCGCGATGATCGCCACCGGCTTCCCCTACCGCCAGCGCGAGCACTTGATCCCGCAGCTGGACATGACGCGCGCGATCCTCGGCCAGGCCGAGGACATCCGCCGCTCCGGTTCGGCCGCGCTGGACCTGGCCTACACCGCCGCCGGCCGCTATGACGGCTATTTCGAGATCGGCCTCAAGCCATGGGACATGGCTGCCGGCGTGCTGCTGGTGCACGAAGCGGGCGGGCGCTACTGCGACTTCGCCGGCCGCGACGGCATTCCCGAAAGCGGCAACCTGATCGCCGGCAACCTCAATGTGGCCAAGGCGATGGTCGATGCGATCGGCCAGCAGGCCACGCCGGCGTTGCTGAAGGCCTGAACCTGCCCGACTGATCAAACGAACAAAGGCGCCCATGGGCGCCTTTGTTGTCTGGACGATTCCGGCACCGACACCAGCGGGATACCGGTATCGGTTACCCCTGCGACGCTCCAGTCAGCCTTGCATCTTCTTGAGCATGTGATCCAGCACCTTGCGGTGCTCATCCTGCGGACTGAACAGGACCACCTCGGCGTCTTCGCGTACTTTGACGGTGTGACCGGGTGGCCAGTAGAAAAGATCTCCACCGTTGACCGACTCCTGTGAACCATCTTCGTAGCCCACGGTGACATTGCCCTTGAGCATGTAACCCCAGTGCGGCGATTGGCACAGGTCGCCTTTCAGGCCCTTGAGCAAGGGCGCGATATCCGTGCCGGCCTCCAGGGAAAAGTACTCGCCGCTGATCTTGCCGCAAGTGGAGGCATCTCCAAAGTTCAGCGCTTGTCGAGCGACTGCTCCGGGCGCATCGATCTTGACGGGTATGTCGGTTTTCGCGATCCGCATGGCACGCTCCTCGGATTTCGTCAGTTCAACTGGCGACAGCGCCTTGCTGCCACAGACTTTCGCGCGGCCTGCAGAGGTAACAGGTCCGCTCGCAAAGTCGCGTGAAAGTCCCCGACCGGCAAGTATTCCGCACAACGACCCATGCTCAGCAAATGGCTGCACGAGGCATGGATCCATGGCAACCCACGCGCTCCGGCTGGGGAATCAAAGTTCGCCAGACGACGCCCCGATCAGGAATCCTGATCGCGAAGAACCACGCGCAAGAAGGGGATGGTGATTTTCCGCCGCGCCGCCAGCGAGGCCTGGTCCAGCCGCTCCAGCAGGTCCAGCAACGCACCCAGGTCGCGCGGGTAGCGGGCGAACAGCCAGTCCAGCACACCGTCGTCCAGCTCGATGCCACGCGCGGCGGCTTCGGCTTTCAGCACGGCGCGGCGCTCCCCGTCATCGAGCGACTTGAGCGCGAACTGGGTGCAGGCGCCCAGACGCGAGCGCAAGTCGGGCAGTTCAAGGCCAAGCTGGGCTGGTGTCGCGTCGGCGGCGAACAGCAGCGCGGTACCTTCAGCTCTGGCGCGGTTGTAGAGGTCGAACAGCGCATGCTCGGCCTCGCGGTTACCGGCAATGGCCTGCAGGTCATCGAGCGCCAGCAGCTCGCTGCCAACGACGGCGCGCAGGACTGCCGCGTGATCGGACAGTTTCGCCAGCGGCAGGTATTGCACCCGGCACCCGCCCGCGACGGCCGCCTGGCACGCCGCCATCAACAGGTGGCTGCGACCGCTGCCGCCGGAACCATGCAGATAGACCCACGGTGCCGCGGCATCGCTGGCCAGCGTCTGCACCGCGGCCAGCGCGGCGGCATTGGCACCGGCATGAAAATGTTCAAAGCGCTGCCGACGTGGCCAGCGCAGGGCGAGCGGGAGCTGCGGAATCATGGCGTGTCGTGGTCGGCTTGGCCGGGCTTTTGGGCAACGTCCGCTTCAACGTCGACCGTGCCGTCGCCCGCCTGCACCACGACCACCTCGACCTCGGTGACGCTGCTGGCCAAGGGCTCCTGCCGGGTGTACAGGTCGCTGTGCTGGTACTGCTCCAGCACATAGCGCAGCAGCACGATGATCACCGAGGCGGCCGGCAGCGCCAGCAGCACGCCGAGAAAACCGAACAGGTAACCACCGGCCATCACTGCGAAAATTACCGCCACCGGATGCAGGCCGATCTTGTCGCCGACCAGCTTCGGCACCAGTACGTAGCCCTCCAGCAACTGGCCGAGCGCGAACACACCGCACACCAGCAGCAGGTGCGTCCAGTCGCCGTACTGCACCAGCACTGCGATCAAGGCCGCGCCGAAGCCGACGATGAAGCCCAGATACGGCACGAAGCTGAGCAGGCCGGCAACCAGGCCGATCAGCAAGCCCACCGACAGCCCGACCAGCGACAGCCCGGTGCCGTAGAACACGCCCAGCACCAGCATCACCAGCAACTGGCCGCGCACGAATGCGCCCAGCACCTTGTCCGAATCATGCGCCAGGCGCGCCACGGTGGGCTGGATCGAACGCGGCAACATGCGGTCGATGGTCGCCACCAGCCGATCCCAGTCGCGCAGCAGATAGAACGCCACTACCGGGATCAGCACCAGGTTGGTCAGCCACAGTGCGATGCCCAGCCCGGAGCGGGACACCTTGCCCAGAACGCTGCCGGCCACGCCGCCAATCGAGTCCATGTGCGACTTGATCTCCGCCAGCAGGCGATCGCTGTCGAACATCCGCGGATCCAGATGCAGCGTGGTCTGCACCCACGGCCATGCCGTGTGCTGCGCCCAATCGCCGTAGCGCGGCAGATTGGCGATCAGATTCTCGACCTGTCGCGAGATCAGCGGTATCAGCAGCAGCAGCACGCCGACCATGGCCAGCAGCAGCAACATGAACACCACGCTGGCCGCCCACGTGCGGTTCATGCCCAGCCGTTCCAGCCGGTCGGCCAGCGGATCGCCGAGATAAGCCAACATGCCGGCCACCGCGAACGGCATCAGTACCGGCGCCAACAGCCAGATCAGGTAGCCGATGCCCGCCGTGATGGCCAGCAACTGCCAGCGTCGGGCCATGTCCTGATCGCCATTCACTCTAGTGCAGCCAGCGCAGGTTGGCGTCCGCGCCATCGTGCGGCTGGCCCTGCAGCAGCAACCGACCGCTGGCGGCCAGGTTGGCGGCCAGCCCGCTCAGCGGCAGCGACGCCTTGACGGAAAGCAGCACGCCGTCGTTCTCGGCGCCCAGCGTGGCGACCTCCTGCACCGACGGATCGTTGCGCAACAGCGCCAGCAGGTTGGCGTAGTCCATCGCCGATTGCAGCCCGCTGACCCACAGCCGGCCTTCGCTGATGCTGGTACCGACCATGTTGAGCTGCCTGCCGACGCGATCGACCATGCGGTTGCCGGCATCGGCCAGCAGGGCATCCTCGCTCACACCCTGGCCCGTCCAGCGTTGCGGCTGGCCACCGGCAATCAGGGTCCAGTCGGCGCTGCCACCATGCAGGCTGCCGAGCAGCACCAGTCCGG
>JAPHUU010000070.1 GCA_026193555.1 Rhodanobacter sp. | reverse complement strand
TTGCTATGTTCCGCTGTCTTGTCGCCTATGGCTACCAGCACCTACTGCAGCGGGATCATAAGAAGTTGTCATGTTCACGAAAGGGACGCGTCGATCCGCGAGCGCTATGCGGAGCGTATCCGGCAACTCGGCTACCGGTACCAAACTGATGGCAGGTGGCGCGGAGGAATAACTGTTAACGATCAAATTGGCCAGCGATCTCCGACAATGCTATCCACCGCGCTGCCGCAGTAATAGGCCGGTCACCTCAAACTTCACGTACGACACCGTGCCAACGCTGACATAGGCTGTTGCGATGAGAACGTACAACGAACTGACATTGGAAGATCGGGTGGAGATGTAGCAGCGTCTTGAAGGCGGTGATATGCGGCTGGTGCGCGGATCCGGTCTAGAGCGGGTTTCCCAGCGCCTGCCTCGACAGCAGCGCCCGGGTCGGCAGCTGACGCGCCGTGGCAGATACGTGCGCAAAAAGTGACGCGGCGCGTTCGGCTGCGGAGGTCGGCAGGGTACGGCGGGTCACGTCCGACAGCGCCTGCACGTGCGGGCTGGTCGTATTCCGGAGATCACCGCCGGCAACGGCGGGAAGGCGCCGTTGGCTGCTGTCGCCGCGTGCCAGCACGATTTGGCAGGCCTCGTAGCGCTGCCGGAAACGGCGCGCCTGATCGCGCAGCGGAGTCGAGGGGGTAGTGCACTTGGCTTCATACGGCATGACGGTGGCCTGAGGGTGGGCAAAGCCGAATCGGAGTTGCTTGTGGCGTTGCTTGTTGAGTTAAGCAGGCTTTGTGCCAGCCAGGAGACTCAGCCCGTCATCCGTGCTGCGGCGTTCCACGGACACGTGGCCTGGAAGGCGATCGTTCCGGCGGCCGTCCATGAAAAAAGCCCCGGCTTGCGCCGGGGCTTCAGGTCTTGCCTGACAGTCAATCGCCTGCCTTAGAACTCCTGGCTGAAGCGGATGCCGATGGTGCGTGGCTGCGTGTTCACGGTGTAGGTCTGCCCGTTCGGGTACTGCGGCGACCCATACCCTGTCGCGGGGTCGTAGTGGGCGGCGCAGATCGACTCGGCACACTCGGTGTACTTGAAGAGCTGTCCGCGTTCGTCAAACAGGTTGTTGATGTAGACGTCCACCGACCAGCTGTTATGGCTGATGCCGGCGGAGACGTCCATCGTGGTGTACGCCGGAAGATTGCCGACCAGTCCGTTTTCGACCGTCCGCAGGTCGGACCTGCGCTGACCTACATGGACCATCGCGGCCTGGAAAAACGCTTCCTTTTCGCCGACGTCGAAGGTGTAGCGGGCGGTGAGGTTGCCCTTGAACTTCGGTGTCACCGGCAACTGGCTACCCGATGACGCCAATGCTGCGCCGGGGCAGTTGGTGACCGGATTGCCGCTGGCGTCGGTGTATCCGCAATAATTTGCGGTCAGCTTGGCGTCGTAAAAAGCCATGCCGGCACCGAGTTCGAGGTTATACGTGGCGGCCCAGTTCAGTTGCGTCTCCAGGCCGCGGATGCGTGCCTGGTTGGCGTTCTTGATCTCGGTCAGGCCATTGGCGCCCAGGATGCTGAACTGGAAGTTCTTCCAGTCTTCCTGGAACACCGAGCCGTTGAACGACAGCCGGTTGTTGAGCCAGGTGGTCTTCCAGCCCAGCTCGTAGTTGACCAGGTAGTCCGACTTGTACGGCGGCAACGAGCCGCGCCGGTTGAGGCCGCCGGGACGATACCCTTCGGACCGGGTCGCGTAGACGAGTTTCGTGGGCGAGATATTCCAGGTCAGGTTGAACTTGCCGAGCGAGCCGTTTTCCTTCACGTGCTTGTCGAAGTCCAGGCACGGTGCGCCGTGGTACGGCGTGGGCGAAATGCAGCCGGCCACGCCATAACTTGAGCCTGGATAATAGCCGTTGCTGAAGCCGTAGAAACCGCCCAGGCTGTTGTTGGAACGGAAGTAACGGCCGCCCACCGTGGCGGTGAGGGTGTCGGGGATGATGTCGTAGGAAAGTTCGCCGAACAAGGCCTCATCCTGATCGACGCGGGTCTGCTTGGTCAGCCAAATCGTGCTCGGCCAGCCCGGAACCGTCAGGCTGTCGCTCAGTCCATCGATCATGTAGCGCTGTTCGATGTCGTGCACGGATTTGCCCCAGAACACGCCGCCCACCAGGCGCAGGCGATCCGTGCTCGGCGAGGCAATGCGCAATTCCTGGCTGTCCATCGTGTAGTGATCTTTGCCGATGATGTGCTGCGACGGGTTGATCAGGGCGCCGCTGTTGTCGTAGATGTAGGTACCGTAGGAATACGGGAGCTGGTCGTACCAGAACGAATAGTCGCTGTAGTCGTTCAGTTCCACCTGATGACGCTTCAGGTGCGAATAGTTGTAGGTCACGTCGAAATTGCCGATCTTGCCTTCCACGGTCAAGGCCGCCTGCCACCACTTGTCGGTGGCCTTTTCCGGATAGAAATGGGTCAGCGCAAGCGGGCCGACCGCCGGATCGGACGCGACGTTGCCGTTCGCGGTCGTGTTCTGACCCATGAAGGTGCCATTGATCGACCAGTCATCGTTCAGATTGACCTTCAGCGCCGCACGCGCACCGCTGATGTCGTTCGTGTTGTAGGCCTTCTTGGCCTGGTGCGTGCAGACCAGCAGACTGTTCGGGGTGCAGTCCTTGGCATTGCTGATCGAGCCACCCCAGCTTGGATAAGTGCGGGTGCCCGACTTGTTGTCGATGTAGCCGGCGTCGTGCTCGTGCCAGCCGACGAGGCGGATCGCCGCGCTCTTGGCGATCGGGATATTCACCATGCCTTCTTCGACATGCCCGATGCCACCGTGGGCGACCGAGTCGATGCCAACGCTGTAGCTGGCGGCAAAACGGCTGGGATCGGGCTTGTTGGTGATGATGCGCAACGCGCCGGCTTCCGCGCTGGCGCCATACAGAGAGCCCTGCGGACCGGCCAGGGCCTCGACCCGGGCGATGTCGTACATGTGGATGTCGAGCGGCCCCTGGATCGTGGTGATCGGTTGTTCATCGAGGTACACGCCGACGCTCGGCCGCGAGCCGGAGTGGTTGCCGTCGCCGCCACTGGCCACGCCGCGCATGTAGATCTCCCCGAAGCCCGGGCCGGCGCTCTGATAGGACACGCTGGGCAGGTACTTCACGTAATCGTCGAAGTTCCTGACATGGAGCTGCTCCAGCTTTTCGGTACCCAGCACCTGGATGCTGATCGGCACCTTTTGCAGATTTTCAGTGCGCTTCTGCGCGGTCACGGTCACCGTGCCCAGCGTGGCAACCTTCTTCTGCGCCGTCGGCGTGGCATCGGGCGCCGTGGTCTGGGCTGCATCCTGCGCGAAGGCCGTGCCGGTCATGGCGAGACAGATCGCCGCGGCGATCGGCAATCGGGTGAATCGTGTCCTTGATGTTCTTGCGGGTTGTCCCGGTGTGGTCTTGTGCATGTGTTCTCCCCTTGCGGTGGTGACAATCAACGATGACTACTTGTGGTGAAATTCCGGCACATCCGGGTACTGCTCAAGCACATTCCCCAATGCCGACTGCAAAGGCGCCAGCCATGGCGCGTAGTGCCGCCAGTGATCCACGCCTTCGCGATAGATCGGCTGGCGCACTTGTTCCGAACTTGCGGTGCGAACGGGCCGCGCGTTTTCGAAGAAGCGCAGGCACGATGCCTCGAACGGCAAGCCACAATGGTCGAGCAGGCGCCGCACCTCGCCTTCGGTGTCCTCGACCATGCGCTCGTAGAAGACGCGGTGGATCCGCCCCGGCAACACCTCGTCGAAGTGCGCCATAAGCACGACGTAATCGCGGTAGTAACGAGCGATATCGTCCAGGCTGTAACTGAAACTCTGCCCACGCGCGAAATGCTGTTTGAAGCCCGAAAAACAGCAGGCCAGTGGATGCCGCCGCGCATCGATGATGATCGCGTTCGGCAGCATCAAGTGGAGCAGGCCCGCATGCATGAAGTTGTTCGGCATCTTGTCGATGAACAACGGCGCCGCGGTCTTGCGCTGGATCCGGGTGTGCTCGAGGTAACGTTCGCCCAGTGCACGCAGCGCATCGGCGTCGAGCGCCGCGAGCTGCTCGTGGTACGGCATCGCGCTGTCTTCATTGCCCTGTTCGCGCAGCATGCGCGTGATCGAGGTGACTTCCGGCAACTCCATCGTGCCTTCGACCTGACTGTGGCTGGACAGGATCTGCTCGATCAGGGTCGAGCCGGAGCGCGGCAGGCCGACGATGAAGATCGGATCGCGCGCCGTGCAACCGGCCCCGGCACGGGCGGCGAAGAACGGACGGGTGTAGTGCTCGCGGATGTGCTGCACGCGCTCGCTGGTGTCCGCGGCGCTGTAATGCAGCTGCGCGTGACGGATGGCGTTGCCCCGGGCGTAATGTTCGAATGAAGATTCGTATTCGGCCGCGTCCTCGAGCGCCTTGCCGACCGCGAACTCCAGGTGCAGGCGGTCGTCGTCCGCCAGGTCGGTACGCGCCAATTGCTGGCGCATCAGCGCGAGGTCAGCGGCGCTGAAGCGCAACGTCTTGAGGTTCGCCAGGCTCCACCAGACTTCGCCGAAGGACGGCTCGATCGCCAGGCTGCTGCGATAAGCCGCAATCGCGCGATCACCATGGCCGGCGGTCTTCAGCGCATGGCCGTAGCTCATCCAGACCTTCGCTTCGCGCGGGTAGCGTTCGAGCAACTCGGCGTAGAGGCTGATGGCCGGCTCATAGTCGCCGATCCGGCACAGCACGACGGCTTTCAGATTGCGGTGGCCGGGATGGTCCGGCTCCGCCAGCAGCAGGCGCTCGATCTCTACCAGTGCCTGTTCGGGTTGATTGCTCCGGTGCAGCATCATGGCGTAATGCTGGCGCGCCGCATCGAAACTGGGCGCCAGTTCCAGGCAGCGCTCCAGCAGGTGCAGCGCATCCTCGTTGCGACCCAGGCGGGCAGCCACCTCGGCAAACATGCGGATCGCGGCCACGTCGGTCGGCGCCTGCTTGAGGTGTTCGCGCAGCAAGGCCTCGGCCTCGGGAATGCGCTCCTCGACCAGCGCGGTGGCGGCGGCGAGCAGGCGCGGGTCGTGGGTAGAATAGCGCACGTGCCTGGCGTAGGCGGCATCGGCCGCCGCGTGTTCGCCGGCCGCCATCAGGTGGTCGCCCAGTGCGCGCCAGGCCTGTGGCAGCTCCGCTTTCAAGGCCACCGCCGTGCGCAACGCCTCGATCGCTTCCTGGCCGCGCCCGGCATCGCCCAGCGCCACGCCAAGGTCAAGATGAACGGCCGCCCACTTCGGCTGGGCGCGGGCCAGTGGCACGAGGATTTCCAGCGCACCCGGCGTATCGCCCTGCACGAACCGAGCCGCAGCCAGCAGCCGCAGCGCGGCCGGGTGGCCATCGACCACTTTCAGGATTTCCACGGCCTGTTCACCGGCGAGCGCCGGCTGGCTGTCCAGCAGGCGCTCGGCCTGGGCCAGCGCCTGCTCCAGGGTGCCGACGGCGCTAGTGTTCGTCACGTCACGGGCCCCCTTGGTGAAGGCGCGTGGTGTTGATCCGTGGCGGGCGTCGCGTGATATGGCAGGGGGATGGCGTGTTGCATGGGGAGCCGCAAGACCTCACAGGTGTTTCTGTAATCTACCGTTAAGTTCATGTGAACGATAGCAGGCAAGAACCGGGATGGGCGCATCTTTCCCGGACGAGCGGTCGTTGCCGGGCGTCGCAGGAAATTTCGCCGAATCAATGGAATCGCATACCCGCACCCCGCGGGAACGGGTCGACGTAGGCGCCGCATGGGCTGCGGCGTGATCACGCGCTGAACCGGCGTTGCGCAGATCATGGCCGCTCCAGGGCCAGCGCGAGTCCCTGGCCGACGCCGACGCACAGGCTGACCACGGCACGGCGTTGCTGGTGGCGGCGCAAGGCGAACGCCGCCGTCAGCACCAGCCGCGCGCCGCTGGCGCCCAGTGGGTGGCCGAGGGCGATCGCACCGCCATTGGCGTTCACCCATGCGGCATCGTCGGGCAGGCCGAGCGCACGCGTGCAGGCGAGCACCTGCGCAGCGAACGCCTCGTTGATCTCGATGCGATCGAAGTCGTTCAGACCCAAGCCGGTACGCGCCAGCAGTTTCCGGATCGCCGGTACCGGACCAATGCCCATCAGCCGCGGTGCCACGCCGGCCGACGCCATGCCCACGATGCGCGCCAGCGGCTGCAGGCCGTGCCGCTTGAGAGCCGATTCCGACGCCAGCAGCACCGCCGCGGCGCCGTCGTTGAGGCCCGATGCATTGCCGGCGGTGATGCTGGTGCCGGGACCGAGCAGGGGTTTGAGCGTCGCCAGCTGCGCCGCCGTGGTTCCGGCGCGCGGATGCTCGTCGAGCTGCACGATGACCGATTCCCTGCCGCGCGGCACGTGGGCGACGGTGATCTCCTCCGCCAGCCAGCCTTGCTGTTGTGCGTTCGCTGTGCGCTGCTGGCTGCGCAGGGCATAGGCATCCTGGCTGTCGCGGTCGATGTGGTGCTCGCGTGCGAGGTTCTCGGCGGTCTGGGGCATCGAGTCGACGCCGTAACCGGCTTGCATGCGGGGGTTGACCATGCGCCAGCCGAGCGTGGTGTCCTCCAACTGCTGGTTGCGGGTGTAGCTGTTGGCGGCCTTTGCCATGACGTAGGGCGCGCGAGTCATGCTCTCGACGCCACCGGCGATGATCAGATCGGCCTCGCCGCAGGCAATCGCCCGTGCGCCTTGTCCGATCGCATCCAGGCCGGATGCACACAGCCGGTTGACGGTGAAGGCAGGGACACTTTCCGGCAGCCCCGACAGCAGCGCGGCCATGCGGGCGACGTTGCGGTTGTCCTCGCCGCTCTGGTTGGCGCAACCGAGGATCACCTCGTCGAGCATGGCCCAGTCCAGTGTCGGGTGGCGCGCCATCAGTGCGGTGATTGGCAGTGCGGCGAGATCGTCGGCGCGCACGCCAGCCAGCGCGCCGCCATGGCGGCCGAACGGAGTGCGCGTCGCATCGACCAGATAAGCGTCAGTCATAGGCATGATTCATCGCCATGTGCGGCAGCCAGCCACCATGCTGGATGGCCTGTTCGATGGCCCGCTGCGTATCGCGCAAGGCCGGCAATATCTGTTTCACGGCGCGATCGAGGGCGTCTTCGCTGAAGGGCATGCCGATGTTCAGCCCGGCGACCACGCGGCCGTCGGCGGTATGGATCGGCACGGCGATCGAACACAGCCCGGGCTCCAGTTCGCGCGAGACCAGTGCGTAACCCAGCTCGCGCACACGACGCAGTTCCGTCTTCAATGCGCTGGCGGTGCAGATTGTGTGTGGGGTGATGGCGCGCAAATTCTGCTTGTTCAGCCAGGTGGCAAGCTCGGCATCGGGCAGGTCGGCCAGCATCACCCGTCCCATCGACGCGACAAAGGCCGGCAGACGTGCACCCACGCCCAGTGCCACGCTTATCACCCGTCGCACGGGTACGCGCAGCACGTAGACGATGTCGCTGCCGTCCAGCACCGCCATCGAACACGATTCGCCCACACGCTGCGAGAGCTGCTCGATGCATTGCTGCGCCAGCTCGGTCAGATCCAGCGAGCTGAGGTAACTGAAGCCCAGTTCGAGCACGCGCGGGGTGAGGAAAAAACTGCGGCCGCGGCTGCCGACATAGCCCAGATGCTGCAGGGTCAGCAGCGAGCGACGCACCACTGCGCGCGACAGGCCGACGCGTTCGGCGACCTGGGACAGGCTGGGATTGGGCAGGTCGCGGTCGAACGCACGCAGCACTTGCAGGCCGCGCGCCAGCGACTGCACATAGTCCGCACTCTCTTCGAAGGGTTTCGATGTCATGACGCCACGGAATTCGATTGACAGGGTGAGCGTAGAAGGTCTTAAATAAGTTCGCAATACGAATTTATGTTCGATAATCGCACAAAGTCGAATTTCCGGGGTGAGCGTTTGGCGAACGAAAGCGATAGCGTCCTGCACAGCTGGTGTGTGCCATCGAAATGGCGCGCACCGACCGTCATCAGCGGTCGCGGCGCGCGCCTCGAACTGGAGGATGGCCGCAGCATTCTCGACATGAGCAGCCTGGCCGAATGCAGCAATCTCGGTCATCAGCATCCCGCCGTGATCGAGGCGATCTGTCGCCAGGCGCAACAGTTGTGCTTCGTCAGCGCGGCATGGGGCGCGCAGCCGCGTGCGGAGCTGGCCGAGGCGCTGCTGGAAAAGGCCGGCTTCGAAGGCGGCCGGGTGTTTTTCACGCTCGCCGGCGCGGATGCCAACGAGAACGCGGTCAAGTTCGCGCGCCAGTCCAGCGGCAAGCCGCGCGGGCGCATCGTCACACGCGACCGCTCTTACCACGGCGCGAGTTACGCCTGCATGGCACTGTCAGGCGATGCGCGCACCCGCGTGCAGGCCGATCCGGAAACCTTCGGCGTGCTGCAGGTGCCGCCGCCGTATGCCTATCGCTGCGCATTTGACAGCAGCGATGCATTTACCTGCGGCGAGCGCGCCGTTGGGGCGGTTGCCCAGACCATCGATCGCCACGGCGCGAGCACCGTGGCGGCGGTGATGATGGAACCCAATGCCGGCACCAACGGTATCGTCGCGCCGGACAACTACTGGCCCGGCCTGCGCGAGGCAACCCGCGCACGGAGCGTGTGGCTGATCGCCGACGAAGTGATGAGCGGGTTCGGTCGCTGCGGCGAATGGTTCGCCTGGCAGCGTTACGGCGATGCCGGCAAGCCCGACCTGATGACTTTGGCCAAGGGCCTTACCGGCGCCCATCTGCCACTGGGCGCGGTGCTGCTGTCGGCGGACGTCGCCGATCGTCTGCAACACCAGATGCTCTACACCGGGCTGACCTATTGCGGCCATCCGCTGGCCTGTGCCGCCGGCCTCGCGGCGTTGCGCGCCTATGAGGACGAGGACCTGATCACACGTTCGCGCACGCTCGGCGCGAAGATGTTCGCCGAGCTGCAGGCGTTGCAGTCACGCCATCCGGTGATTGGCGACGTGCGCGGCGGGCATGGTCTGTTCGCGGTGGTCGAGCTGGTCACCGATCGCGCTACCCGCGAGCCGCTGGCGCCGTGGCCGCAGACGCCGCCCGTACTGACTGCACTGGTCGATGCCGCGATGGCCTCCGGGGTGTCCCTGGCGACCCGCGGCAACCTGCTCATCCTGGCGCCGCCACTGGTGATCGACGAAAGCGATCTCGCCGATGCGCTGCACCTGCTCGACCAATTGCTGTCGCGCTTCTTTCCCACCTGAACCGAGGATCCGTCAATGACCTTCCGGCTTACCTACGCCACCATGTACAACCCGCCGGATACCATGCACGAGCGCTTCGATGCGGCCATGGCACGGGTCGAGTCCGGGCTCGGTGCGCGCCATCACCTGTTCATCGATGGCACGGATCGCGACGCCAAACATTACGCGCAGCGCCACAGCCCCATCGATAGCCGGCTGCGCCTGGGTGACTTCGCGCTTGCCGACCACGACGATGTGGAGACGGCGATGGCCGCGGCGCGCGCGGCGTTTCCGGCCTGGCGCGCGCTGCCCGCCGCCGAGCGCGTGCGGCTGATCCGCCGCGCCGGCGAGATCATGGAAGAACGCGTCTACGAGATCGCCGCCGCGCTCACGCTGGAAGTCGGCAAGAACCGCATGGAGGCGCTGGGCGAGGCGCAGGAAACCGTCGATTTCTTCCGCCACTATGCCGACGACTTCGAAAGTCACGCGGGCTACGCGCATGTGCTGCCCGACGATCCGCTCGTTGGGGTGGCCTCGCACAACGCCAGCGTGATGCTTCCCTATGGCGTCTGGGTGGTGATCGCACCATTCAACTTCCCGCT
>JAPHUU010000041.1 GCA_026193555.1 Rhodanobacter sp. | reverse complement strand
GATCCGCGCATGTTGCTGGGCGAGGCGCCAGGCACCGTCGGGATCGGCCGCTTCGGGCAGGCTCCACAGCCCGGACCAGACGCCTTGCGGGCCGCGCCGTTCCAGCAGCACGCGGCCGTGGCTGTCGCGCAGCACCAGCATCACGGTGGCGCGGGTGGGTACTTTCTTCGTCGCCTTGCGCCCGGGCAGTTGCGCGGTGAGATCGTCGCGCCGGGCGACGCAGTCGGCGGCCAGCGGGCAGGCCTCGCAGCGCGGGCGCGAACGCGCGCACACGGTGGCTCCCAGATCCATGATTGCCTGGGTGTAGTCGGCGAGGCGGGCATGCGGCGTATGCGCCTCGGCGTGCTGCCACAGCTGCTTCTCCACCGCGCCCTTCCCGGGGTGGCCATGGATGCCGTGATGGCGGGTGAGCACCCGCTTCACGTTGCCGTCGAGGATCGGGAAGCGCAGGCCGTGTGCCTGCGCCAGGATAGCCCCCGCCGTGGAGCGGCCGATGCCGGGCAGGGCGCAGAGCGCGGCGAACTCGCGTGGCAGTTCGCCGCCGTGCCGCTCGACGCAGAGTTGCGCGGCGTGATGCAGAAAGCGTGCGCGTCGGTAGTAGCCGAGCCCCGACCACAGCGCCAGCACGGTGTCCTCATCGGCGGCGGCGAGGTCGCGCAGGGTGGGCAGGGCGCCGACGAAGCGCTCGAAGTAAGCCACCACGGTGGCGACCTGGGTCTGTTGCAGCATCACCTCGGACAGCCACACCCGATAGGCGTCGCGGCCACCGTGTTCCGTGCCCTGTTGCCACGGCAGATCCCTGCGGCCGTGCTGATCGAACCATCGCAGCAGGCGGCTGGCCAGGCTCGCGGTCATGGTTTGCCGGCGGCGGCCGGCTTGGCTGGAGCACTGGTGCCGGCAGCGGCCGGTACGTCGTCTCCGGCCTGCAGCGTCAACCCCTCGATACTGACGCTGCCCATCTCGATCTTCGAGAATTCAGCATGGCCGCTGCCTGGCGGCATGTTCAATTGTGGCCCTTGCGCGTTGCCGAGCTGGTTCCACCAGCGCGCCAGCATCAGCGGCGGCAGGCGCAGGTCGGCATGGTTGTCCGGCCCATCCAGTTTCAGCGCGAGCAGCAGCGGGTTGACCTGATCGGCGGGTGTCAGTGCCAGCGAGACCGTGTACTGCCCGGCATGCGCATGATCGAGGGTGCCGGCGAGCGTCGCCATTGCATCGGCCTCGCCGTGCCAGCGGGCGGTTCCGCGCAGATCGAGCACCGCGCTGTCGCCTTGCGACAGGTGCAAGACGACGTCATCCAGTCGCAGCGTGTTGCCCTGCAGGCTCGGTGTGGCGGACAGACGCATCTGCAGCGGCGTGCCGCTTGAGGTGATGGCCGATAGTCGCAGGAAAGTCGGCTGGCCCGAGATCAGGCTGCCGGCTTCCAGTGCCACGTTGCCGAGCAGCAATTGATTGCCGCGGACCATGCTGCCATTGCTGATGCGAATACCCGTCTTGATGCGGGGAATGTTTGGCGGAGTGCCGGGCGGTACGACAGGCAGTCCGTTGAGCCAGGCTTGCAGCGCATCCAGATCGACCCGGGGGGCGTCGATCTGCAACTGCGTGATCACGGTTGGGCCGCCAAACAGCGTGCGCCATGGCAGCGCCAGTCGGCCTCGTGCTGCGAGCAGGATTGGTGCATTGGCACCCCGCGCATTCAGCGTGATTCCGTGCAAATCCAGCGCGGGGCGGGGGAACAGGGTCGGGCTGGCCGGGCTGGCCAGCGTCAGCTCCAGTCCCGTATCGCGTGCCTGGGATTGCAGCATGGCGGTGAATCGGTCCGGTTGCAGCAGCAGGTAGACCGCCACCACCACGACAAGGGTGGCGGTCAGCGCGAGCGCACCGGCCACCAGCAGGATCAAGCGGAGCCGTCGCGACATCGCCATCGTTCAGCCTCGGGGTTGGGGGTCAGTCATCGCCGGCGTGAACGCCAGGCCCGAGGTCGCCCGGCAGCAGGCCGTCGACAAACGCCTCCGCGTCGAATACGCGAAGGTCGGTCGCTGTTTCGCCCAGGCCCACATAGCGGATCGGCAGGCCGAACTCGCGAGCCAGCGCGAACACCACGCCGCCCTTGGCGGTGCCGTCGAGCTTGGTCACCACCAGGCCGGTGACGCCCACGCTCTGACGGAACTGGCGCACCTGGTTGACCGCGTTCTGGCCGGTGGTGCCGTCGATCACCATCAGCACCTCGTGTGGCGCCTCGGCATCGAGCTTCTTCAGCACCCGGGCGATTTTGCCCAGCTCGTCCATCAAGCCGCCCTGGGTATGCAGGCGGCCGGCGGTGTCGGCTACCAGCACGTCGATGCCGCGCGATCGTGCCGCCTGCAGCGCGTCGAAGATCACGCTGGCAGAGTCGGCATCCTGCCCCTGCGAGATCACCGGTACCTGGTTGCGCTCGCCCCATGTCTTCAGCTGTTCCACCGCGGCAGCGCGGAAGGTGTCGCCGGCAGCCAGCATCACCGTGCGCCGCTCGTCGCGCCAGCGGCGCGCCAGCTTGCCGATGGTGGTGGTCTTGCCGGCGCCGTTGATGCCGACGGTGAGCACCACGAACGGGTGATGTCCGCTCACGTCCAGTGGCTGCTCCACCGGCTTCAGCAGCGCGACAAGCGCCTGGCGCAGGGCCGCCAGCAGGGCCGGGGCATCCGGAAATTCGCGCTTGTGCATGCGCATGCGCAGGTCTTCGACCAGCTCGCTGCTGGCCGCGACGCCGACGTCGGCGGTGATCAGGGTGGTTTCCAGCTCGTCGAGCAGGTCGTCGTCGAGCCTGGGGTTGCGCATGAACAGGGAACTGAGGCCGCGCGCGAACGGATTGCCGGAGAGCCGCTCGCGCCAGCCGCGTTTGGCCGGTGTCGCCAGGGATTCCTCGCTCGCCGGCTCGGTGGCTGGCGCGGTTTCGATCAACTCGTTCAATGCCGGACCGTCGCTGATCGGCATCGTCGCGGCAGCCGATGTCTCCTCGCCTTCCGTTGGCGGGGTCGCTTCGGCCGGCCTTTTCTTCCAGAACTTGCGCATTGTGGCCGTGATTCAAAGACAATGGGCGGCATGCTAACACTCCAACCTGTACCGCTCGCTGAGGACGGGTCGCCGTGGCGATGAGGGTGAGCGCCGGGCGCGCCACCGCTGCCGGGCGCATCCGCATCATCGGCGGCACTCTGCGCAACTCGCGGCTCGAAGTGCCCGATCTTCCGGGCCTGCGGCCGACCGCCGAACGGGTGCGCGAGACCCTGTTCAACTGGCTGGCGCCGATGATTGTCGGTGCCCGTTGCCTCGATCTGTGCGCAGGCACCGGAGCGCTGGGCATCGAGGCGTTGTCGCGCGGGGCCGCCAGTGTGCAGTTTGTCGAGCGTGACGCGCGGGCGGCGCAGGCGCTGCGGCGCAATCTGGAACGGCTCAAGGTGGTTGCCGGCCAGGTCGCCGCGGTGGAAGCGGGACAATTTCTGCAGGGTGCGCCGCAAGCACATGATCTGGTGTTTCTCGATCCGCCGTTTGCGCTGGAGCTGTGGACCGCCCTGGCACGGCAGCTGGAGCAGGCGGGCTGGCTGGCTGCGCAGGCATGGATCTATGTGGAATCGCCGCGCGGAGCGATTCCGGCGCTGCCTTCCAGCTGGCGGCTGCATCGCGAGGGGCTCGCCGGGGAGGTGCGCTTCGCCCTTTATCAGCGTCAGCCCGGACAGTGACCCCATATCCGTCGGCATCCGTTAAGCTAGCGTCACCATCAGCCGCCGCTTTCGTCCTGTGAGAAAATCCTTGGGCAATCCACGCCTGGCCATCTATCCAGGCACATTCGATCCGATCACCAATGGTCATGCCGATCTGGTAGCGCGTGCCGCGCCGCTGTTCGATCGCGTGGTGGTGGCGGTGGCGGACAGTTCCAGCAAGGGCCCGACCTTCAGCATGGGTGAGCGCATGGCGCTGGCGCGGCTGGCGCTGGCCGACCTGCCGAATGTCGATGTCCGTGGCTTCGATTGCCTGCTGGCCCATTTTGTCGCGGAGATCGGTGCCGGTGTGATCATCCGCGGCTTGCGCGCCGTCTCGGACTTCGAATACGAATTTCAGCTGGCGAGCATGAATCGCCATCTGATCCCCCAGGCTGAAACGCTGTTTCTCACGCCGTCGGAACAGTACAGCTTCATCTCCTCGTCGCTGGTACGCGAGATTGGACGCCTGGGTGGGGACATCTCGGGTTTCGTGCATCCGGCGGTGCAGCAGGCCATGCGTCAACGCTGGCAGAAAGGCCGCTCAGGCTTCAACACACAACTCGAAAAAGAAGGGGATCACTATGCGTAAGTTCGCTCTCATTGCCGTCGTCGCGCTCACTGCCTGTCTTGGCCTGAGCGCCTGCGGCAAAGGAGGAGATAGTCAGCAGGGCAGCCAGCAGCAGGCTCAGCAGGTGCCCAAGCCGACCGATCCGAATGACACCAAGGCCTGGAATGCCTATCTCGGGCAGATCGTCACCCAGAACATGCAGGGGATGACGGCCAGTCAGCCCTTCGCCTACCTGGTCAAGGCCGGTGACAGCGAGGACATCAAGGCGCAGAACGACCGTCAATTGTCCGGGGTGCAGGATACCGTCGCGCGCGGTGTGTTGCCCGGCAACATGCTGGTGTTCGCCGGCCCCAGCTCCAGCCAGACCGCCGACTTCATCGTCGCAGCGTTCAAGAATGCCAAGCCGGGCACGTTCAAGGATGTGATCATCCTGTTCATTGGCGACAAGGGCGACGAGCAGCGGGTCACCGATGCCTTGAAGCCGACCGGCGCCACCTTCCGTTTCGTGACGATGTAGGCGGAACGGCCGCGTCGGCGATGTCGACGCGGCCGTCTGCGGTCATCTTCTGTCACGGCACGGAATGACGCTCGCAGGGCTGACCACTGGATGGCGACAGTGTGCGGGTGAGCTGTCGCCGAGCATGGTTCCCTGCATCAAGTACCGATTGTCATGTCCCTGAAAATCCTCGATACCTGCGTCAACTGCGATGTCTGCGAACCGGCTTGCCCGAACAAGGCAATCTCGCTGGGCGAGGAGTACTACGTGATCGATCCCGCACTTTGCACCGAATGCGTGGGACATCATGACGAACCGCAGTGCGTGGTTGTCTGTCCGGTCGAATGCATCATCATCGATCCCGACCATACAGAGTCGCCCGCACAGCTCGAGCTGAAATACCGTTCGCTGATGACGAAGGAGTCCGCTGCATGAAATTTTCCCCACGCTGGCGCGTGATCTGGTTGAGTCTGCTGCTGGTTTGCGGCGCCGCGTTTGCCGCCGACGGAGCACCTGGGCAGGCCCCGGCCGGAGCAGTCAGGCTCGGGCAGGTGGCGCAACGCCCCGGCCATGCGGCGATCGCCAGCGCGAATTTTCACGCCACCCAGGCCGGTCTCGACGTGCTGGCCAAGGGTGGCAATGCGTTTGATGCCGCAGTCGCCGTCGCTGCGGCACTGTCGGTGGTCGAACCGGAGAGTTCCGGTCTCGGTGGTGGCTTCATGGCCGTGCTGCATCGTGCCAGCGACGGCCATGACGTGTTCATCGATGCGCGCGAAGTCGCGCCGGCCGCCGTCGACAGCAAGGACTATCTCAACGCGGATGGCAGCCCCAATCGCGATGCGTCGTTGAAAGGCCCGCTGTCGGCAGGCATCCCCGGCGAACCGGCCGGTCTGGCCTTGATCGCCAGGCGCTATGGCAGGTTGTCGCTCAAGCAGTCGCTGGCGCCGGCCATCAGACTCGCGCGCGACGGGTTCCGGGTGGACTCGCGCCTGCATGACGAGATGGTCGGACAGCAAAAGGACCTGGCGCGCTGGCCCGCTTCGGCGGCCAAGTACCTGGTGAACGGTCAGCCGCCCTCCGAGGGAGCCGTCTGGCGCGACCCGGAGCAGGCCCGGACGCTGGAGCTGCTGGCCAAGCACGGTGACAGCGACTTCTACCGGGGTGCCACGGCGAAGAAGCTGGTGGCTGCGGTGCGCGCGGCCGGCGGCAACTGGACGCTGGCCGATCTGGCCAGTTACCGGGCGAAGGAGCGCACGCCGATCAGCATCAACTATCGCGGCTACCACATCATCACCGCGCCGCCGCCGTCTTCCGGCGGTGTGGCGATCGCCGAGATTCTCAACATCCTTTCCGGGTTCGACATGAGCCATCTCGATCAGGCGCATCGCGTGCACCTGATGGTCGAGGCGATGCGCCGCGCATTCCGCGATCACAACGATTATCTGGGCGACCCGGATTTCGTGAAGATGCCGCTGGACATGTTGCTGTCGCCGTACTACGCCGATGGCCTGCGGCAGAGCATCCTGGCGGACCGGGCCACGCCCTCGTCGATGCTGCCCGCCGCGTCGGCCGGCGAACCGGGCATGCACACCACGCATTTCTCGATCATCGACGCCGATGGCAACATGGCATCGGTCACTTCCACCGTGAACTACATCATGGGTTCCACTTTCGTTGCTGCCGGAACCGGCGTGTTGCTGAACGACGAGATGGACGACTTTGCGCTGGTGCCGGGCAAGCCCAATGTCTACGGCCTGCTCGGCAGCGTGGCGAATGCGCCCAAGCCCGGCAAGCGGATGCTGTCCTCGATGTCACCCAGCATCGTGATAGGGCCGCACAGCACCGCCGTGATCGGCTCTCCCGGCGGCTCGACCATCATCACCCAGGTGCTGGAAGGCATCCTGCATTTCATTGACGGCGAGAGCGCGCAGCAGATCGTCGCGCACAAGCGCTTCCACCATCAGTACATGCCGGACGTGGTGGCCGTCGAGGCCGGCACGTTCGATCCCGCTACCAGCGCCGAACTGAGCAGGATGGGTTACACGCTGAAGCAGCGTGCGTCCTGGGGTTTCATGAACGTGGTCACCTGGAATCGCAAGACCAATCAGCTCGATGCCGCCAGCGACCCGCGGCATCCATCGGGGCTGGGGAAAGTGCAGTAGCGCCATGGAGCTGATCTCGATCCTGGGCAACTCGCAGCGACTGGATGGCGGCGCGATGTTGGCTCGGCCCATCCATGGGCCTCACCCCGCGCAATGCGCGGGGCCGCCTGCGGCGTCCGGATTCGTTCCGGACGAATCCGTGGCAACGG
>JAPHUU010000208.1 GCA_026193555.1 Rhodanobacter sp. | reverse complement strand
CTGGGCGTCGTTGGTGTCCTGGTATTCGTCCACCAGCAGGTAGCGGAAGCGCTCGCGCCATGCCTCGCGGCATTCGGCGTCGGCCTCGAGAATGCGCAGCGGCAGCCGGATCAGGTCGTCGAAATCGACCGCATTGAACGCCGCCAGCCGCTGCTGGTACATGTCGTAGATCGTGGCCGCTTCCAGCTCGCGCGGACTGCGCGCGGCGGCCAGCGCCTCTTCCGGCGACAGGCCGCCGTTCTTGGCGCGGCCGAGCAGGTTGCGGATACCGAACAGCACATCGTTCTTCACGCCTTTTGGCGCCAGTTCCTTGATGATGGCGCCGCTGTCGTCGGCGTCCAGCACCGAGAAACCGCGGCGCAACCCCGCGCGGGCGTGCTCGATCTGCAGGAACTTCAGGCCCAGCGCGTGGAACGTGCACACGGTGAGGGCCTGTGCATCGTCGGCGCTGACCAGCTTGGCCACACGCTCGCGCATCTCGCTGGCGGCCTTGTTGGTGAAGGTGATCGCGGCGATTTTCGACGGTGCCAGCTTGCGGCGCCCGACCAGGTAGGCGATCTTCTGGGTGATCACCGAGGTCTTGCCGGAACCGGCGCCGGCCAGTACCAGCAGCGGGCTGTCGCAGTGTTCGACGGCGGCCAGTTGTTGCGGATTGAGCATCGAAGGGGATACGGCGTGAGGCAACGTTTGATGGTAGCAGAGCCCCCCGGTCGCGCTGCTCGGAAGATCCGCGGGCCTGGGCCATAATTGCCGCCGACGGCGTCATGGGCTGGATGGGGCGCGATGTGACCAGGCAGGTGGGCATGACGGTTGAGCGATGCGATGTGGTGGTGATCGGCGGCGGGCCCGGCGGAAGCGCCGCCGCGGCGCTGCTGGCCCGTCGCGGGCACAAGGTGATCGCGCTGGAGAAGGCGCATCACCCGCGCTTCCATATCGGCGAGTCGCTGCTGCCGATGAACCTGCCGCTGTTCGAGCGACTGGGTGTGCTGGACAAGGTGCGTGCGATCGGCGTGTTCAAGGCCGGTGCGGATTTCGAGGCGGACAACGCGCGCGGCTACAACACCTACGCCTTCAGCCGCGCGATCGGGCGCAGCCCGCCGCATGCCTACCAGGTGTGCCGGAAGGATTTCGACCAGATGCTGTTCGGGCACGCCCGCGAGTGCGGTGCGGAAACGCGCGAGGGGCACGAGGTGATCCGGGTCGAACAGGCCGGTCCGCGCGAATCCTGGCTCGATGTACGCACCGATGACGGTCGCGACTACCGCCTGCAGGCGCGTTACGTGGTCGATGCCAGTGGTCGCGACGGCCTGCTTGCCAGTCGCCGCAAGCTGCGCCGCAAGCACAGCCGGCATCAGAGCGCGGCGATCTTCGGCCACTTCAGCGGCGCCGGATATCGCACCGGTGAGGATGCCGGCAACATCAGCATCTACAGCTTCGCGCATGGCTGGATGTGGATGATCCCGTTGCCGGACGGCGTGATGAGCGTGGGCGCGGTGTGCCGGCCGGAGTACCTGAAGCAGCGCCGGGGCAGCACGCGGGACTTTCTGCTCGCCACCTTGCGCCTGAGCCCGGCGCTGTGGTCGCGCCTGGATGGCGCCCGTCTGATCGACGACGAGGTGCGGGTCACCGGCAATTATTCCTACGATGCGCGTTGCATGGGCGGGCCGGGCTGGGTCATGGTTGGCGACGCGTTCGCGTTTCTCGATCCGGTGTTTTCCTCCGGCGTGTACCTGGCGATGAGCGGTGCCGAGCAGGCGGCGAAGGTGATCGATCGTTCGCTGCGCGAACCGCGCCGCGAACGGGCCCTGCTGCGCCGGCTGGAAAGGCGCCAGCGTGCCGGCATGGCGCGCTTCTCGTTCTTCATCGAGCGCTTCAATGGCCCGGTGATGCAGCAGATGTTTCGTGAGCCGCGCAACACCTGGCAGCTGGAGCAAGGCGTGATCTCGATGCTGGCCGGCGACCTGTTTGATACGCCGAAGGTGTTGAGGCGGTTGCAGCTGTTCAAGCTGGTGTACGCGGTCAGTGCCCTGCGCGACTGGCGGCGCTGGCGCGCCGAACGCCGGTACCGCCTCGCCCAGGCGCATGCGTCGTTCACCGGCGGCACCACACCGCTGGACGGGGCGTGACCGGAGAACGTTCCGTAGGAGCGCACCCTGTGCGCGAGCTCTGGCTATCCATCAAGCCGTGAAGCATCGCGCACAGGGTGTGCTCCTACAGATCCGGGATGTCCGCGCTACCATGCATGGTCACGAACCGAACCCACGCCCATGGCCAAGCTGTATTTCTATTACTCGGCAATGAATGCCGGCAAGACCACCACGCTGCTGCAGAGCGCGTGGAACTATCACGAGCGCGGCATGCGTACGCTGATCCTCACGCCGGCGCTGCACAATCGCGACGGCGAGGGTGTGGTCGCCTCGCGGATCGGCCTGAAGGCGAATGCACACCGTTTCGGCGCCGACGAAAATCTGCTCGATCTGGTCGAGGCGGATGTCGCTGCCCACGGCACGCTGCACTGCGTGTTTGTCGACGAGGCGCAGTTTCTGACCAGGGCGCAGGTGTGGCAGCTCAGCGATGTGGTCGATCGACTGGACATACCGGTGCTGGCCTACGGTCTGCGCACCGACTTCCGCGGCGAGTTGTTCGAGGGCAGCCGCCATCTGCTGGCCTGGGCCGACAACCTCGAGGAAATCAAGACGATCTGCCACAGTGGGCGCAAGGCCACCATGGTGGTGCGGGTGGATGAACAGGGGCGGGCGGTCACCGACGGTCCGCAGGTCGAGATCGGCGGCAACGAGCGTTATGTCTCGGTCAGTCGCGCCGAGTTCAAGAGCATCAGTGAAGGCCGCGGCCGGATCGAACTGCAGCAGCCGGTGCTGCCGCTTGGCCAGCGAAAGTAGTCTCCCGTCGCATCGACGAATCCGCAGGAATCCGCATGACCGAAGCAACTCCCGCACCCGCGTGGCCACGGCCCTACTGGCAACCCGGCGAAGAGCAGCTCGTGCTGCAGTTCTACGTGTTCGGCAAGTTCGACCAGGAAATGGTGATCCCGTCACCGCGCTACGGCAGCCCCGGCCTGCCCGACGGCATCGAGG
>JAPHUU010000309.1 GCA_026193555.1 Rhodanobacter sp. | reverse complement strand
GGCGATGGCGATGGCGATGGCGGCAACGTTGACGCTGGCTGCGATGCTCTGCGCATAATCGACCGTCGTGCATGGCACGGCCTTGAAACATTGTCCGATGTCGGATCATGGTTCCTCCGGACGGAGAATGGCGACTGCATGTCCTCAGCCACGCACAAGCTTCGGATGTTTCCGGTCTATGTCTGGCTGACATTGGCCGTCTTCACGACCTTCGTCGCTGTCATGGTGACCTACGTGATGCACGAGCAGCGGCTGCACCGGCTGGATCTGGAGCGCCACGAGTTGTTCGTGCTGGCCGCGCAACTGCGCCAGTCATCGGATCAGCTGAGCCGGCTGGCCCGGGCGTATGTCACCACGACCGATCCGCTGTACCGACAGCAGCACCAACAGGTACTGGACATCCGCGATGGACGGGCACCACGACCCATCGACTATTTCTACGTCGACTACTGGGGTGATTCACCCGTCGGCATGCCCAGCCGCACCGGTCCGGTGGGCCTGCTCACCTTGTTGCAGAAAGCCCACTTCAGTGCACGGGAACTGGCCCTGCTGGCTGGCGCCAAGGCTGCCTCCGACCAGCTCGCGCAGACCGAACGCTCGGCCATGGCGCTGGTCGCAAACGCCGATCCGCCTACACCGGCCGTGCGCGACCGGGCCGTGGACATGCTCTACGGCAAGGCTTATCTCAAAGCCAAGATCGGCGTCATGCGCTCGATCGAACAGGTGCAACGCATGGAGGACCTGCGCACGTTGGTAGCCATCCAGCGCACGACGCGGCACGTGCAATGGTTGCGCGCCTTGCTGTTCACCATCGGGGCACTGCTGATCTACCTGATCTGGGGCATGCAGCGGACCCTGCGTGGTGTTCTCGGCGGTACCCTGACAAAGCTTTATGCCCGCATAGAACGACTCGGCCATGGTGATTTTTCGACGGAACCCCGGTCGCTCCAGGAGCCTGCCGACAACGTGATGGGCTGGCTGACAGAGACCGGGCGGCGGCTGGCGGACATGCAAGCCGAACAGTTGCATACCCAGGCCGCGCTGGTGGACCAGGAACAACATCTGGCGACCCTGATTGCCACCTCGCCCGTAGGTGTCTTCGAAACCGATACCAAAGGCGAGTGCAGCTTCGTCAATCCACGCTGGGTGGAGATCACCGGGCTGTCAGCGGATCAGGCCCACGGTGACGGCTGGATCAGTTCGCTGCATCCCGAGGATCGAGACGAGGTGCTTGCGCGATGGATCTCGGCCGCATCCGCAGGTTCGTCACTGGCGCTGGAATACCGCTATCGGCGAGCCGATGGTTCGGTCACCTGGGTCCTGGGGCAAACCAGTCCGATCCAATCCCGTTCGGGTGAATTGCTGGGGCACATCGGAACGATCACCGACATCACCGAACGCAAGCAGGCCGAGATAGCCCTGCAGCAGAGCCAGCAACGGCTGCTGCATGTACAGCATGTGGCGCGCATGGGTTTTCTGGACTGGAACCTGGATACCAACGACATCTGGCTGTCCAGCGAAATCTGCCTGCTTTACGGACTGGGCGACAAGGCAGTCATGAAGACACCCGAGCTGATCGCCAGCGTGGTGCACCCCGACGACCGGGAACAGGCGCGCACCCTGCTCGACCTGGCCATCCGCGGAGTACAGCGTTACGACTTCCAACATCGCGTGATGCGCCCCGATGGCAGCGTGCTGTGGGTGCATTCGCAGGCGGAGGTGTCCTGCGATGCCGACGGTCGGCCGCGCTTCCTGCTGGGCACCTCAATGGACATCACCGAGCGCAAGCGCGTCGATGACCAGCTGAAACTGGCGGCCAGCGTGTTCACCCACGCGCGCGAGGGCATCATGATCACCGATGCCGAAGGCACCATTCTCGACGTCAATGACACACTCTGCCGGATCAGTGGTTTCAGCAGTGACGAACTGATGGGAAAGAACCCGCGGATGCTCGGCCACGGCATCGAAGACCGTGCGTTCCAGGCCGAGATGTGGCAACACCTGGCCGATGAAGGCTTCTGGTCGGGCGAGGTCTGGAACCGCTACAAGGACGGCGAACCGTATGCCTGCCTGCAGGCCGTCAGCGCCATCCGCGACCGTGATGGCAAGGTCACCCAGTACGTGGCACTGCTGACCGACATCACCGAACTCAAGCGGCACCAGCAACAGCTGGAG
>JAPHUU010000269.1 GCA_026193555.1 Rhodanobacter sp. | reverse complement strand
GGCTTCCTTGCTGCCGAAGTACTTGTAGATGGTCTGCAGCGAGACGTTGGCGGACCTCGCCACATCCATCAGGCTCACCTCGTGGAAGTCCCTCGTCGAGAACAACGCCAGCACCGCTTTCTCGATGCGGTTGCGGGTGTCGATCCGCATCGAGCCAAGCAGGACGGGGCGGTCGTCGATGCCGACCTTGCCGGGGTGCGGGGTGGCGGGAGTGCTCATGTTCACTGGGTCGAAGTGGGCGTGCCGGCATGGTAACCCTTCTTACCAATTGACCGGTAACGGCCGTCCGAACGGCTTTTCTCTTGCCTTTGGTTGCGGCCTGCGGACACCATGACACCATAGCGGGCTGGCGAGTTTTTCCCCGAGAATTCGCAAGATCTTGCTCCAAGACCGGTTGACGGGGTCGAGCGGGGCAGGGTTGGCGCGAGAAGGTAATCACAATTACCAGTGTTGCCAGACCGGATCCCCCGATCAATTCCGGCGCGCACGATCTCCACGGAGGCGGCATGGCCATCCAGAACTTTCCCTCGCCATGGATGAGTGACGAGCACCGCATGCTGCAGGACGCGGCAGGGCGGTTCTTTCGCGAAAAATGGTTGTCCCGCGATGCGGCCTGGCGCGAGGCCGGCATGATGGACCGCGAGGCGTGGCGCGAGGCCGGTGACAATGGTCTGCTGTGCGCCTCGATACCCGAGAACTACGGCGGCGGCGGCGGTGACTTCGGCCACGAGGCGGTGCTGATCCTGGCGCAGGGCGAGGCGGGCCTGTCCGGCTTCGGTGGCTCGGTGCATTCCGGCATTGTGGCGCCCTACATCCTGCATTTCGGTACCGAGCAGCAGAAGCAGCGCTGGTTGCCGCGGCTGGCCAGCGGCGAGCTGGTCGGCGCCATCGCGATGTCCGAACCGGGTACCGGTTCGGATCTGCAGGGCGTGCGCACGCTGGCGATCCGCGAAGGCGACAGGTATCGCATCAACGGCAGCAAGACCTTCATCACCAACGGCCAGCTGACCAACCTGATCGTCGTCGCCTGCAAGACTGATCGCGAGCAGGGTGCGCAGGGCATCTCGCTGCTGCTGGTGGAAACCGATGCCGTCAGCGGCTTCCGGCGCGGCCGCAACCTGGACAAGATCGGGCTGGAGGCACAGGACACTTCGGAGCTGTTCTTCGATGACGTGATGGTGCCGGCCGACAACCTGCTGGGCAGCCAGGAAGGACTGGGCTTTTTCCAGATGATGCAGGAGTTGCCGCAGGAGCGCCTGATCGTGGCGATGGCCGGCATCGCCGCGATGGAGCTGGCGATGCAGGTGACCCTGGCCTACACCAAGGAGCGTCAGGCTTTCGGCAAGCCGATCTTCGCGTTCCAGAACACCCGCTTCAAGCTGGCCGAATGCCAGGCCCTGCTGCTGGCGTCGAGGGCGCTGGTCGACGCGGCGATGGTGGCGCACCTCAAGGGCGAACTGGGTGTCGACCGCGCCGCGCTGATCAAGTACTGGATCACGGACAACCAGTGCAAATTGGTCGACGAGTGCCTGCAGTTGTTCGGTGGCTACGGCTACATGAAGGAATACCCGATCGCCCGGCTGTGGACCGATTCACGCGCGCAGCGCATCTACGGCGGCACCAACGAAATCATGAAGGAGCTGGCCTCGCGCTTCATGTAGGGCACGTCGCCCGCCTCTGCGCGAATTTCGCCCGAACCCGAGGAAGCCACGATGGCCGAGACCTACATTTACGATGCGGTGCGCACGCCGCGCGGCAAGGGAAAGAAGGACGGCAGCCTGTATCAGGCGACGCCGGTGTGGCTGCTGCGCACCCTGTTGCAGGCGCTGCGCCAGCGCAACGACCTGGACACGTCGCTGGTCGATGACGTGATCCTCGGTTGCGTGACGCCGGTGGGCGAGCAGGGCGCGGACATCGCGCGCACCGCCGTGCTCGATGCCGGCTGGGCGCAGAGCGTGGCCGGCGTGACGCTGTCGCGTTACTGCGGTTCGGGACTGGAGGCGATGAACATGGCCGCCGCCAAGATCGCAAGCGGCATGGAGGAGATGGTGGTCGCCGGTGGCGTCGAGTCGATGAGCCGCTGGCCGATGGGCAGCGATGGCGGCGCCTGGGTCATGGATCCGCGGATCAACACCGCACTGGGCTTCGTGCCGCAAGGCATCAGCGCGGACCTGATCGCCACCCTCGAGGGCTTCAGTCGGCAGGACCTGGACGCCTTCGCCGCGGAGTCGCACCGCCGCGCCGCCTTGGCTCGCAGCGAAGGGCGTTTCGACCGCTCGATCGTGCCGGTCACCGACCTCAACGGCATGACGATGCTGGAGCGGGACGAAACGATCCGTCCGGATGCCTCGATCGAATCGCTGTCGGGGCTCAGTCCTTCATTCGAGACGATGGGGGCGATGGGCTTCGACGCCACCGCGCTGGAGAAGTACACCACCGTCGAGAAGATCCTGCACGTTCACCATGCGGGCAACTCGTCGGGCATCGTCGACGGCGCGGCGTTGCTGCTGCTGGGAAGCCGCGAGGCAGGCGTCAGGGCAGGGCTCACCCCTCGCGCCCGCGTGCGGATGGCCGCGGTCGTCGGTTCCGAGCCGACGATCATGCTCACCGGGCCGACGCAGGCCTGTCGCAAGGCGCTGGGGAAGCTCGGCATGGTCGTCGACGACATCGACCTGTGGGAAATCAACGAAGCGTTCGCCACCGTGCCGATGAAGACCGCACGCGATCTGGGCGTCGCGATGCACCGGGTCAACGTCAACGGCGGCGCGATCGCGATGGGCCACCCGCTGGGCGCCACCGGTGCGGTCATCATCGGCACCGCGCTGGACGAACTCGAGCGCAGCGGCAAGGCCACCGCCATGGCCACCCTGTGCATCGGTGCCGGCATGGGCATCGCCACCATCATCGAACGCGTTTGAAGAGGGCCGCCCGATGACCCAGCACAGCACTTTCACGTTTCACCTCGACGCCGACGGCATCGGCCTGCTCAGCTTCGACCAGCCGGGCCGCGCGATGAACGTGCTCAACCCCTCGCTGATCGAGCCGTTTGCGGCAATCGTCGGACGGCTGGAAGCGGAACCCGGCTTCAAGGGGCTGGTGATCACCTCGGGCAAGTCGACCTTCGTGGTCGGCGCCGACATCGACCAGCTCGCCCGCATCACGAGCGCCGACGAGGCGTTTCGCCTGTGCGAAGAGCTCAAGCAGCTGCTGCGCCGGATGGAATGTTGCGGCAAGCCGGTGGTGGCGGCGCTCAACGGCACCGCCCTCGGTGGCGGGCTGGAGATCGCGCTGGCCTGCCATGCCCGCTTCGCGCTCGACGACGCCGCGCTCCGGCTGGGGCTGCCCGAGGTCAAGCTGGGCCTGCTGCCCGGCGGCGGTGGCACGCAACGGTTGCCGCGCCTGCTCGGCATCCAGAAGAGCTTCGAGCTGATCACCCAGGGCACCGAGCTGCGCGCGGCCGAGGCCAGGGCGCTGGGTCTGGTCGACGAGCTCGCTGCCAGTGGCGAGGCGCTGCTGCAACTGGCCCGTGCCTGGTGCCTGGCGCATCCGGCTGTCAGCCAGCCGTGGGACCGGCCCGGCTTCCGCATCCCCGGTGGCGACAGTCGGCACCCGGGTGTGGTGCAGCTGCTGGCGATCGCGCCGTCGATCGCCAATGCCAGGACGCACGGCAACTATCCCGCGGTCACCCACATCATGTCCTGCCTGTTCGAGGGATGCCTGCTGGATTTCGATGCGGCCTGCCAGGTGGAGTCGCGCTACTTCGCCGCCTGCGTGGTCTCGCAGGTATCCAGAAACATGATCGGCACATTGTGGTACCAGCTCAACGCGATCAAGAAGGGGCAATCGCGTCCCCGCGGCGTACCCGCACGCAAGGTCGCCAGGGTCGGCGTTCTCGGCGCCGGCATGATGGGCGCGGGGATCGCCTACGCCTCGGCCAAGGCCGGTATCGAGGTGATATTGCTGGACACGACGCTGGAGAACGCCGAGCGCGGCAAGACATGGTCGCGGGGGCTGCTGG
>JAPHUU010000124.1 GCA_026193555.1 Rhodanobacter sp. | reverse complement strand
CACCAACGGTATCGCCAGTCGCGCCCACGGCATGACCGTGAAACACGCTGCCGTCTTCGAGGGCCAGCACAGCGGAAATAGGCATACGGTAACCGCCTTTTGGATGCAGCGAAGTCCGCAAGCCGCGCCATGGCAGGCTTGTGGAGCTTGGAAGGGAAAGGATCAGGGCGGGTGGAAATGATAAGTGGCGGCGCGCTTTCTGTCCACCGTATGGCGCATGAACGATTGGAATTCCACACGATCACCGTCGCGGCAGCGGCGCTACAATAGCCCGCGTTTCAATGGAGTTGAATGAGCCATGAGTGCCGTTGTGCTGCTCGATCCCGCCCGCCTCGAGCGCCCTGACACCACGGTGCTCCGACAACCGTTTCCCTTCATGATTGCCCACGGGCAACTGGCGGACGACGCGCGCAGCGCGCTGGATCGGGACTTTCCCCGTTATGCCAGCGCCGGCTTTTTTCCTTACGATCCGTCCGATTGCGGCCCGACAGTCAATGCGCTGATCGACAACATGACCACGCCTGAGTTTGCCAGCGCGGTGGGGAAACGACTGGACATCGACAATCTCGGCCAGTACCCGACGTTGGTGACACTGTGCCGCCTGCTCAACCGGCGCCATGGCACGATCCATACCGACAGCAAGTCCAAGATAGTCACCGCCCTGCTTTATTTGAACACGCAGTGGCCGGACACCAGCGATGGCTGCCTGCGCTTTCTGCACAAGATCGACGACATCGACAGCCTCGTGGTGCCTGAACTGACGCCACTTTACGGTGAGTTTGCGGTATTCAAACGGTGTGACAATTCCTTCCATGGTCATCTGCCCTACGAGGGCGAGCGCCGGGTGATCCAGGTCGCCTGGCTGACCAGTGAGGATGAAAAGCTGCGCAAGACCAAGCGTGGAAATTTTTCGCGGGCATTCAAGAAGATATTCGGACGCCTCGACACCCGATTGGGTGCAGATCGCGATCGCAGCGCCTCTCATCGTGACTGAAAAGCGCAGCGCGACCTCATGAGTGGCTTGCGCGACCCACGATGAACACGGCAAATGCGACATAAAGCAACGCTACCGGCAACAACCTGCGCGCCTTGACCTCGCCGCCGCGGAAGAGCCACCAAAGATGCGCCACCGCGGCGATGGTCAATGCTCCAGCCGCGATCAGAGGCGCGTCAAACAGCCAGGGAGTCGCGAACAACCCCAGCGAACTGGGAATGGTGGCCTGGATCATCATGGCACCGGAGATATTGGCCAGAGCAAGGCGCTCCTTGCCTTGACGCACCCAAATCATTGCGTTGACGGTTTCCGGCAACTCGGTGGCAACCGGGCTCAACATCAGGGCCACCAGATGCGCAGGCATCCCCAACACCCATCCAATCGCCTCCAGTTGGGTGACAAACAGGCGCGAGGCTGCGGCAATCAACAGCAACGCGGCGACGGTCTGCACGAGCACCCAGCGCCAGCCTGGATCAGGGGAACCGGGACGAAGTTTCAACGGCTCCAGTATTTCGTCGATGGGTGCACTGTCGTTGCTGCGCAATTCGCGCCATGCGTAGGCTGCGTAGGCGGCCAGGAACAACAGCCCCAGCCACGGCTTGATGGCGAATGCCACCAGACCCAGCCCGAACTTGACCACGAATATGGCCAGGAACCACGATTGGTCCCGCGCCAGTCGCCGGCTGTCGACCCGCAGAACCTGATCGGCTCGTTTGAGGCGTCGCTGATTGCACAAGAGCGCCACGCCAACGACCGCGTAGGAAATCGTGGCCAGCACCAGCGGCCCGCCCATGGCGGCGCCAACACCGATGTCACGCGCCTGCGGCGTCTTGCCGAATACGACGGCCACAAAGGTCACCGCGGTCTCGGGCAGCGCAGTGCCAAAAGCTGCCAGCACGGTGCCGGTGGCGGTAGCACCGATCCCGGCCTTGTGGCCGAGCCACTCGATGCCATTGGCGAAATATTCGCTGGCAGCATAAATCGCGCCGGCGGAGACGATGAAAAGACACCACGTAATCAGCATGGGATGCATCGAGCCGGGCGAGCGCAATACCGTTGGCACAACGACATCGCTCGCCCGGCCCGGGTAAGCATGTCGATGGCCAAAGGTCTCGCCGGGCGTATCGACACCGGAGTGTATCGATCGCTGTTCGCACCATGGGGCCGTGGTTCACAGCCGACCAAGTGTGTTGATGCGAACGCCTCAGGGGACGAGGCTGGCTACTCCCCAATGACAACCGGCGCATCGTAGCTTTGCCCGCATCGCGATACAAGATCCGCCGATGGCGAGCGGCATGCCGATCACCCGGGAATCCATACCTGCGGGGCTCGCCAGGTTTCAGCCTGAGGTGGCGATCACATCGTCCAGTTGCCAATGACCCGGCGCGCGGCCGTGCAGCCACTGTGCGGCCCGCAGGGCACCCCTCGCGAAAATCCGGCGATCAGTGGCGCGATGGCCCAGTTCGATACGCTCACCGGGCCCTATCAGCATGGCCGTGTGCTCGCCGACGATATCGCCACCGCGCACCACCGCAAAGCCGATGCTGCCGATGGCGCGCTCCCCGACGAGGCCTTCCCGGCCATAGACCGCTGCCGCTTCCAGCGTTGTGTTGCGCGCCGCCGCCGCAACATGGCCGAGCGCCAGCGCGGTGCCGGAGGGCGCATCCTGCTTGCGCCCGTGATGGGCTTCGACGATCTCCAGATCCCACTCTGGCAGCGCAGCCGCGGCCTCGCGCAGAAGTCGCGTCAACATCGCCACACCGAGGCTGAAATTCGCTGCGCGCAAGACGGCGATGCTGTCACCGGCCGCGGTCAGCCGGGCTTCCAAATCGCGGTCAATGCCCGTGGTTCCGCTCACCAGGGCGATGCCATTGGCCAGACAATGGCTCAACGCCGCATCCAGCGCCGCCGGACCGCTGAAATCGATCACGACATCCATCTTCGGTGCCACCACCCAATCGTGGGCGTAGCGCAGCGGATTGTCGCCTGTCCCGAACACTCGCTTGCCATCATGTGCCGAGCCCGGCGCGACCACCGCGTGCACGAGCTCGAACTGCGCGTTCCCCTCGAGCAAACCCAACAACGAACTGCCCATGCGGCCGGAGGCGCCGTTGATGGCGATGCGAAGGGGGCGGGTCATCGGAATACTCCTGAGCATGGCAGTCGAATGCCACATCCTAGCGCGCGCAAGGCCCGCCTCACGCAGTCACTTTCGACCAGAACTGCTTCACGCCATCAACCCAGCCCTTGGCACGCGGCGTGTGCTTGTCTGCGCCACTCTCGCTGAAGGTCGCTTCCAGTGACTCGAACAGCTCACGCTGCTGTTTTGTCAGTCGCACCGGGGTTTCCACCACCACGCGGCAGATCAGGTCGCCGTGACGACTGTTGCGCACCGACTTGACGCCGCGACCACGCAAGCGGAATTGCGCGCCGGTCTGCGTTTCGGCCGGAATACTGATCGGCACATCGCCTTCCAGCGTCGGCACGGGCAACTCGGCACCGAGCGCCGCCTGCGAAAAGCGTATCGGCAGTTCGCAGTACAGGTCATTGCCTTCGCGCTGGAAGATCGCGTGCTCGCGGACATGCACTTCGACATACAGGTCGCCGGCCGGTGCGCCGCCCGGACCGGCTTCGCCCTGCCCGCTCAAGCGGATGCGGTCGCCATTGTCGACGCCGGCGGGTATCTGCACCGAGAGTGTGCGGGTTTCCTCGATGCGGCCCTCGCCATGGCATTTCTTGCATGGCGTCTCGATCGCCTGGCCACTGCCACCGCAATGCGGGCAGGCCTGCTGGATCGAGAAGATGCCGTTCTGCATGCGCACCTGGCCGTGCCCATGGCAGGTCTTGCACTTGCTGATCTTGCCATCCTCCGACCCGCTGCCGTTGCAATGATGGCAATTGACCTGGGTTGGCACCTCGAACTGCCGGCTGACACCGAAAACGGCCTCCTCCAGATCCAGCTCCATGATGTAACGCAGGTCCGCACCGCGACGTGGCCGGCCACGCCCGCCGCCACTGCGACCGAAGATGTCGCCGAAGATGTCGCCAAAGATGTCGCCGACGTCGCCAAAGCCGGCGCCGCCACGGCCACCCATGCCATGTTCGAACGCGGCATGGCCATGCTGGTCGTACATCGCGCGCTTCTGCGCATCGGCCAGCACTTCGTAGGCCTCCTTGGCCTCCTTGAATTTCTCCTGCGCGGCCGGATCATCCGGACAGCGATCAGGATGGAATTTCATGGCCATCCGGCGGAAGGATTTCTTCAGCTCCGCCCCGCTGGCCGTGCGCTCGACTTCAAGCACCTCGTAGTAATCACGCTTGCTCATTCACACACCCAGACTGCTTGCTCTGCCCCAGTACCCGGTCGGCACTTTCAGGCTTTCCGTCAACAAACAGCCCACGTCGGGAGAATTCCGGACGCGGGCTGATGAAATCGGCCATGTCGATAGACGCTACCGATTACTTCTTGTCGTCTTTCACTTCAGTGAACTCGGCATCGACCACGTCATCCGGCTGCGCGGAACCGCCCGGACCGGCCTGCGGGCCCGCATCGGCGGATGCACCGCCCTGCTGGGCTGCCGCCTGCAAGGCCTGCGCAAGTTCCTCCAGCTTCTCGATCCTGGACTCGATGGCCGCCTTGTCGTCGCCCGTCTTGACCTTGTCCAGATCGGACAAGGCGCCCTCGATGCTGCTGAGCTGATCGGCCGGCACCTTGCCGCCGTGCTCCTTGATTGCACCGCGGGTGGCATGCACCAGCTGGTCAGCCTTGTTGCGCGTGGCCACCAGCTCATGGAACTTCCGATCCTCTTCCTTGTTCGCCTCGGCGTCGGCGACCATGCGCTGAATCTCGTCCTCGGACAGGCCCGAACCGGCCTTGATCTCGATCTTCTGTTCCTTGCCGGTCTTCTTGTCCTTGGCCGACACGTGCAGGATGCCGTTCGCGTCGATGTCGAAGGTGACCTCGATCTGCGGCATGCCGCGGGGCGCCGCGTCGATGCCCTGCAGGTCGAACTTGCCCAGCGACTTGTTGGCACTGGCACGTTCGCGCTCACCCTGCAGCACGTGCACGGTCACGGCCGTCTGGTTGTCGTCCGCGGTGGAGAACGTCTGTGCCGCCTTGGTCGGCACCGTGGTGTTCTTCTCGATCAGCTTGGTCATCACGCCGCCCATCGTCTCGATGCCGAGCGACAGCGGGGTCACGTCCAGCAGCAACACGTCCTTGACCGAACCACCCAGCACGCCGCCCTGGATTGCCGCGCCAACGGCAACGGCCTCGTCGGGGTTGACGTCCTTGCGCGGCTCCTTGCCGAAGAAATCCTTGACCGACTCCTGCACCTTGGGCATGCGGGTCTGGCCACCGACGAGGATGACATCGTCGATGTCGGACACGCGCAGCCCGGCGTCGTTCAACGCGGTGCGGCATGGATCGATGGTGCGCTTGACCAGCTCTTCCACCAGCGCCTCCAGCTTGGCGCGGGTCAGCTTGATGTTCAGATGCTTCGGACCGGAGGCATCTGCCGTCACGTACGGCAGGTTGACGTCGGTCTGATGGTTGGTGGACAGCTCGATCTTGGCGCGCTCGGCGGCATCCTTCAGGCGCTGCAGCGCGAGCGGATCCTTGCGCAGGTCGATGCCCTGCTCCTTGTTGAACTCGTCGACCAGATAGTCGATGACGCGCATGTCGAAATCTTCGCCACCGAGGAAGGTGTCGCCGTTGGTGGCCAGTACCTCGAACTGCTTCTCGCCATCGACTTCAGCGATCTCGATGATCGACACGTCAAAGGTGCCGCCGCCCAGGTCGTACACCGCAATCTTGCGGTCGCCGCCCTTCTTGTCCATGCCATAGGCCAGCGCGGCCGCCGTCGGCTCGTTGATGATGCGCTTGACGTCGAGACCGGCGATCTTGCCGGCGTCCTTGGTCGCCTGCCGCTGGCTGTCGTTGAAGTAGGCCGGCACCGTGATCACCGCCTCGGTGATCGTCTCGCCGAGATAATCCTCGGCGGTCTTCTTCATCTTCATCAGCACCTTGGCGGCGATCTCCTGCGGCGCCATTTTCTTGCCGTCGGAGGTCTGCACCCAGGCATCGCCATTCTCGTGGGCGACAATCGTGTAAGGCACGATGTGCAGGTCTTTCTGCACTTCGGCGTCGGTGAACTTGCGCCCGATCAGGCGCTTCACCGCATAGAAGGTGTTCTTGGGATTGGTGACGCTCTGACGCTTGGCCGACGCGCCCACCAGCACATCGCCGTCCTTGTTGAAGGCGACGATGGACGGCGTGGTGCGGTCACCTTCCGAATTTTCGATGACCTTGGTCGTGCTGCCGTCCATCACGGACACGCAGGAGTTGGTGGTGCCCAGGTCGATACCGATGATCTTGCCCATGTCTATGCTCCGAAGCTGCTTGCGGCCCCTTTGGCCGCGACTGGTTTTCAGATGGGGGTCGGGTTCGGCGATTCAATGCCGGACCGATCCCGGATGCGATTTCGTTGACGATGCCAGCCCGCCCTCCAGAGGGCGCCCAGCCTCAAACCTGCTCAGTCTTTCGCCACCGCGACCAGCGCCGGGCGCAGCAGGCGATCATTCAACACGTAACCCTTCTGCAGCACGGTGACCACCGTGCCCGGCGCGGTACCGGGCGCATCGACCATGCTCACCGCATGATGACGCTCCGGATCAAGCGGCTTTCCGATGGGATCGATCTGCAACATGCCATGATTCTCGGCCACCTTCAGCAGCGACTTCAGGGTGAGGCTGATCCCTTCGCGCATCGACGCCAGGTCGCCGCCTTCCGTCGCCAGCCCCCCTTCCAGTCCGTCGTAGACCGGCAGCAGCTCGTTCAGCAGCCGCTCGTTGGCGAACCGGCGCGCCTGCTCCAGGTCACGGTGCAGGCGGCGGCGCTGGTTTTCAAGTTCGGCATGTTCACGCAACACGGTCTCGCGCAACTCGGCATTGCTGGCTTCCAGCTCGGCCACCTTCGCTTGCAGGCTCGCGAGATCGCCCGCTGATGCTTCTTCCGGCGAAGACAGGTCCGGCGTCTCGCCAGCTGACTGAGGATCGTTGTTCTGCATGTATCACTCCAAACGAAAGTCCGTGGCCGGCACGGCACAGCACGCCGACCCTCCAATTTTTTTGCGGGAAACCCTGCTTCCCCCGCGGTTATAGGGTCGTTGCGACGCGATTCAAGGCGTCACTGAGCAATCCGGCCGTTGCCTGCACCACCGGAATGACCTTTTCATAGGCCATCCGGGTCGGGCCGATCACCCCCACCGCCCCCAGCACCCGCCCCTGCGCGCCATAGCTGGCCGTTACCACGCTGCAGCCATCGAGTGCGGTAAAACCCGATTCCTCGCCGATGAACAGCCGTACCCCTGGTGCACGGGCGCAGACTTCCATCAGCTGCAGAAGCTCGTTCTTCTGCTGGAATGCCTCGAACAGCTCGCGCAGGCGCTGCAGATTGGACAGCTCCGAATACGCCATCAGGTTGGTTTGCCCGCTGACCAGCACATCGTTGCCGCCGGCCTGGGGCGCAAACGATGCAGTGGCCAGTTCCATCGTGCTGGCCAGCAACCGGTTGAGCTCGCTGCCTGCCTCGCGCAGCTCAACCAGCAGGCGCGCGCGGATATCGTCCACCCGCAGACCGGCAAAATGGCTGTTGAGGTAGTTCGCCGCCTGTTCGAGTTCACCACTGTGCACTGGCTTGGCCAGTTGCACGACGCGGTTCTGCACCTGGTTGTCGGTGAACACCAGGATCACCAGGACCTGGGCATTCGGCAGCGGCACGAAATCGATGTGGCGCAGCGGAAAATCGACCTGGCGCGGCACCGTGACCACGCCGGCGAAATGAGTCACCGCCGACAGCAGCGCCGACGCATTGCCGAGCAGATCCAGGGTGGTGGTCGGTCCCGGCGGCAACTCCCGTTGCAGTCGCGCCATTTCCTCCTGCGGCAACGGTTGCAACTCGATCAGGCTGTCGACAAACAGACGCAGACCGCGCGGCGTGGGCACCCGACCGGCCGAGGTGTGTGGCGAGGCGACCAGCCCGGCATCCTCGAGGTCAGCCATGATGTTGCGGATTGTCGCCGGGCTTACGTCCAGCCCGGACGAACGCGACAGTGTGCGCGAACCGACCGGTTCGCCATCGACCAGATACTGGGCGATCAGCGTGCGCAGCAGACGACGCGCGCGCGCGTCGAGATCATGGCCATCGGGGTTGATCATGTGCAGTAGCGATCCTTGAGACGCTACAGAAATAAGGTCTGCACGCGCCGCTTGCAAGCGGAAGCTGTGTTTCGGGCCACCCGCCTGCCGTTACAATCCCCCGACCTCATCAGCGTGCCGCCCATGCTCACCTCGCTCTACGTCCGCCATTTTGCCGTGGTTGAAGCCGCCGAGATCGCCTTCGGCCCGGGCCTGACCGTGGTCAGCGGCGAAACCGGCGCCGGCAAGTCGCTGCTGGTCGATGCCTTGCTGCTGCTGGCCGGCAGCCGTGCCGACAGCGGCATGGTACGAGCTGGCAGCGACCGCGCGGAACTGGCGGCGGAGTTCGACCTGACCGAGCTTCCTGCCGCCCGCGACTGGTTGCGGAACGAGGAACTGGATGATGATGAAAGCTGCCAGCTGCGCCGGGTGATCCGTGCCGAAGGCAGTTCCAGGGCATGGATCAACGGCCGCCCTGCCAACGCCCGCCAACTGGGTGAGCTCGCGTCGCTGCTGGTCGAGATCCACGGTCAGCATGAGCATCAGGCGCTGCTGTCCCGACCGCATCAGTTGAGCCTGCTGGATGCCTACGCGGGCCATGATGGCCTGCTTGCCCGGGTGCGCGACAGTGCGTTGCAGTGGCGTGAACTGGGTACGCGCATGCGCAAGCTCAGTGGTGGCGAGGACCGCGAACAACGCATCGAGCTGCTGCAGCACGAACTGGACGAGTTGCAGAAGTGGGCTTTGCCACCGACGGAATTGGCCGAACTGGAGGCCAGCCAAAAGCGATTGGCAAATGCCGAACGCTTGGCCGAAGGTGCCGCCGGCGTGGTCGAACTGCTCGATGGCGATAGCGAATTCGCGTTGACCCGGGCGCTAGGCAGGGCGCATGCCGAGCTGAGCAAGCTCGCCACGCTGGACGCCAGCCTGGGACCATTGCTGGAGCTGCTCGACAACGCCGCCATCCAGCTTGGCGAAGCCTCGGACGGTCTGGGCCGTTATGCGCAGGATATCGATCTCGATCCGAACCGCTACGACGAAGTCGATACGCAGCTGGCTCACCTGCACGAGCTTTCACGGCGGCACCGACTGCCCATCGTCGAGTTGCACGGAAAGCTTGATCTCGTGCGCCAGGAGCTGGAAGAACTCGAAGGCGCCGGCGAGGCGCTGGAGAAGCTGGCTGCGCAGCGTCAGCGGCTGCAGCAAACCCATGACGACGCTGCGGCCGAGCTGGGCGCGGCCCGCCGGACGGCGGCCAGCCGGCTCGGCGAGGAGGTCAGCGTGCTGATGTGCGAGCTGGGCATGGCCGGCGGCGTGTTGCAGATCCAGCTGGAGGTGATTGCCAGCGACGAGCCCGACCCGCAAGGCGGTGAACGCTGCGACTTCCTGGTCAGTGCCAACCCCGGCCAACCGCCGCGCCCGCTGCGCAAGGTTGCATCGGGGGGCGAGCTGGCTCGCATCAGCCTGGCGATCGAGGTCGCCACCTTGGGCAAGGACACCGTAGGCAGCATGGTCTTCGACGAGGTCGACAGCGGCATCGGGGGCGCGGTGGCTGAAGTGGTGGGACAGAAGCTGCGCTCGCTGGGCGCTCAACGCCAGGTACTGTGTGTGACCCATCTGCCGCAGGTGGCTGCCCAGGGCCACGCCCATCTTCGGGTCAGCAAGCACACCGATGGCGACTCCACCCACACCAGCATCGACCTGCTCGAGACCGCCGGCCGTCGCGATGAACTGGCACGCATGCTGGGTGGCGTCGACATCACCCGGGAAACCCGTGCCCACGCCAAGCAGATGCTGGATCGAGCCCAGAACGCCTGAGCAGGCGCAGACGGATGTGGCCGGGAACGGTTCGGTTACCGCTTGACCGGCAGCAGCCCGCGTTCGCTCGCCATCCGGTACAGCTCCAGTTCCGAACCCGCGCCCAGCTTACCCATCAGGCTGGCGCGATGGATGTAGACCGTTTTCTGCCCGATGCCCAGTTCGGCGGCGACCTGCTTGGGCGCCAGGCCCTCTGCCAGCAGCAGGAACACTTCGCCTTCGCGAGCGGTGAGCCGGGTCATCGGATCCAGCGACCCGCTTGACCGTTCGGCGCGACGCTGGCGCAGGTCCGAACTCAGAAAACACTCCCCCTGCATCACCGCGCGCAAACCGGCCACCAGTTCCTCCGGGGCCACGCCCTTGGTGACGTAACCGCTGGCGCCCCGCCGCAATGCCTCGGACACGTAGGGGTCGCCGTCGTGCATGCTCAACACCACGATGCGCGTACCCGCCGACACGCTCAGCAGATGCTCGATCAACGGCAGGCCGCTGCCATCGGGCAACGACAGATCCAGTGCCACCAGGTTGGGGCACCACCGTCCGACCGCTTCCACCGCATCGTCTGCATTGCGGCATTCGGCCACCACTTCCAGGTCGGGCTCGAGCTCGATCAGTCGTTTGAAGCCTTCACGAACGATGGCGTGGTCGTCAATCAGAACAATGCTGTGCATCTTTCTACTTTGACACATTCATTTCGAAGCCCAAAGCCGGCGGACCCGATCGCACTGGCAGGGCACCTGCTGCACCGGCACTGACCGCAGCTGTACCATGCGTGGATGCGCCTGAAAACACTTCGACTGCCAAGCTCCGGACCGCTGCTGGGTGCGGGGTACCTGCTGCTCTGGCTGCTGCTTCAGCCGACCGTGCAACCGTACTGGATGCTTCCTTACGGGCTGCGCTTTGGTGCGCTGCTTCTCACGCCGGTGCGCCGATGGGGCTGGTTGCTCGGAGCAGAGCTGGTAGCGACCACCGGCATCAACCTGCTGCAGCACGTGCCGCTGGGGTGGGAATCGTTCATCGTCCAGCATGGGCCCGGCCCACTGGTCATGGCCGGTGGACTGTGGGTGCTGCGCCGCTTCAATGTGCACGCAAGCCTCAATCGCCCCCAGGATGTGTCCCGTTTCCTGCTGTCGGCATTGCTGGTCATCATGGCGACCACCGCCGTGGATGCCGCCATGCTTACCGTGCTGCACACTGCCGAATCATCGGAGGTCATGGCACGCGAGCTGGGCCAGCACCTGCTCACCCACTATCTCAGCATCCTGCTCATCGTGCCGATCATGATCATGCCGCTGCGCACCAGCCTCAAGCAGTGGCCGTTGTCCAAACTGATCAAGGACGGTTTGCTGGTGCTTTTGCCGGCCATGATCGTGCTGCTCGCGCTGTCCGCACGGGCGGCGCCACAGCCGCAATTTGCACGTGTCCTGTCGCTGGCCCTGGTGTTGTTTTTTGCCTTCCACCACGGCTGGCGTGGCGCCAGTCTGGCCATGATCATTTCCAGCCTCGGCATGACCATGGTCGATCGGCAGCTGGGGCTGTCGCCATCGACGGCAACGGATTACCTGTTTCTTGCCGTGGCCGGCACCGGTGCGATCATGCTCGGCTCGGCCACCGATGCGTTGCGCCGAACCAGTGCCCGGGTGGCCGAACAAAATGTCCGTCTGGCCACTGTCAACCACCGTCTCGATCAGCTCGCCCATCAACTACGCGGCGCCGCCCGCGGCAATCTGCGGACCGACGAGAATCTGCGTCGGTACCTGGCAGCGGAGCTGCACGACGAACTGGGCCAGAACATCACGGCCATCCAGACCCATGTGAAGCTGGCACAGGCGCGTCTGCTGCAGTCCGGTCTGGAGGAGATCAGCACGTCGATCAATGCCATTCTCGCCCACATGCGCCGCGCCCTGCACCGGCTGCTGGACGATCTTCGCCCGGCGGTTCTGGACGAGTTCGGACTGCTGCGCGCGCTGGACGAGGGGCCGATCAGGGACCTGCTCCATGCGGCAGGCATGACCTATCGCTCCGAGCTGCATGGCGACCCACACCTGCTGGATGACGACACCCGCACGGCGATCTACCGATTGGCGCAGGAAAGTGCCACGAACGCCGTCAAACACGCCCGGGCCAGCGAATTCAGGTTGCGACTGCGCATCGGCGAGCGACAGGGCATCGCCATGGCGCTGCTCTACATCAGGGACAACGGGACTGGACTGCCCGGCCGGCTACCGCGGGCCGGGCGCGGATTGCAGGGCATGCGCGATCGTGTCACTTCGCTGGGCGGCCAGTTTCGGCTGCGCTCTGATGCTGGCCATACCGGAGTCCACCTGCGCATCCTGTTGCGGAGCAACATCGACCAGACCAGCCTGAATCGGACGAACTAGGAATTTTTCCTATTCCGGAAATGTGAAGCCGTCGTTAGCATCCAGTAATTGATGTGGGGGAGCCGCCGTCGCAAGACAGCGGATCAGGGTCGCCGTGGGGACGGTGGCTCTGAGAAAAACGGCAAGGATGCCGTTTCGCCGCTACCAGGGTGGACAACCCGGCCTGTTGCGACCCTGTCGCACGCGCCGGATCCGAACAGGTAGCGGAGCAGCCGCGGGCGGACAGGAGTCCCCCCGCGGCTTTTTTTGGTTCTTCACGGGCTCCTGGGGAAGTCGGCTTTGATCTTCTTGAAGCAGCACTCGTTGTCACGGTAACCGCAGGCCATGCGCTGTATTTCAACAAGTAAGCAGGTGTACCCCTTTCCTGGAAACACCCGCTGAGGCGCAGGCCCCAGGGGGCTGATTGGTGCAGACCGTACCGGGCCGTGACATCGAACCATTCACTTTCCCTTCGCTGAGCGGCAGCTAGGTTGCGCGGTGGGGGCAAGGAATCTTGTGCGGTGCGGTGTGGTGCGGTGTGACGTATCCATCTGCACCGCGAATGCGGCAGGTCGCAGGCCGCTTCTGTCTCGCTGTGTGTGGGGCATCATGGACGTCCATCAACCACTGATCGAACAGAACTGGAACGCATTTCAGCCGCTCAAGGTGACGGCGGTCAGGCATCGCTTGCAGACCCATCCGCTGCTCCAGCGAGAGGAGCTGCTGCTGCTGGCCAGACGGATGGAGAGCGCAGGCCAGTTGTTGCAGATCGATCAGGACGTCACGGCCTCGACCACGTTCATTACCCGGAAGTCCAGTGCACATGCGCTGCAGCGGATCGGTGAAATCAAGGGCTGGGCCTATCTGCGCTTTGTGCAGAGGGACCCGGACTACTGCCAGCTGGTCGATGCCGTGCTGGACTCGATTCGCCCGAAGGTCGAACGGCACGACCCCGGCATGCATTACCGCGCCGGCTTCATCTTCGTCTCGTCGCAACGCATGGTCACGCCATTCCATATCGACTCGGAGCACAACTTCATCCTGCAGATGCAGGGGCACAAGACCCTGTATGTGTGGGATCCGGATGACCGCGAGGTGGTCAGTGAGCTCGCCCGCGACCGTTTCCATCACACGCGTGACCGGGGGCTGCTGCGCTGGCGCGAGGAATTCCGCCACCGCGCGCATGTGTTTCAGCTCGAGCCGGGTACCGGTGCCTACATGCCGGCGACCAGTCCGCACATGGTCGAGGCCGGTGACGACCTGTCGATCACCATGAGCTTCACCTACTACACCGAGGCGACGCGACGTGACGCGCACCTGCACCGATTGCACGACATGGTGCGGTCGATCGGCATCGAACCTCCGCCGGTTGGCGCGCATCCGGCACTGGACCGGCTGTCGGGCACCCTGGTCGATGCCATCGTCGGCGCCCGTCGGCTGGAGCAGCGACTGGTCGGCCGCGACGTCGCCGCCGGCAAGCCGCCCTATGCCGGCATGGTCCACTGACCCGACCCTCGCGGATCGAGCGATGTCGTGAATGACTGAATCCACCCTTTTTCGTGCCGTCACGGCAAGTGACTCTTACCCGGACACGGGCTGCAGGCACTACCCGGATGTCAGCGGCCGAAGACGGTCTTCATGCGATCCTGCGGAGGCATGCCCGACACCATCCGCACCTGCCCGGTGCCGTCCTTGTAGATCACCGCGGGCGTGCCGCGGATAGCCAGCTCTTCCATCAAGGCGATATTGGCGGCAATGCGCTTCGCGGTGGCGGCAGACACCGTTTTCGCGGGCTTGACGCTGCTGTGGCCAAAGCTGCCCTCGTGCTGGCGCAGGGTGGCCTCGGGATCGCTCGAATCGAGTATGGCCGCCGCACGATAGAGGCTCTGCGGCGCAATCACCGCCACCATGATGTTGCGAACCTGCACGTCGCTTCCCACCAGCAGGGGTTGGGTCGCCAGCCACAATTTGTGGCAATACGGACATTCGGTATCCGTGAAGACGTAGACGATCCGCCTGGGCGTGGTCGAGCCCTCGGCGATCCAGGTGGACTTGCCCAGATCGTTCCAGGTCGCTTCGGTCAATCCGCGCCGGGTGGCCGCCTGCAGCGGCGCCTGTGTCAGATTGCTTCCGCTCTCGTCAAAGACGGTGCCAATCACCACATGCTTGCCGTCAGGCAGCAGATAGATCGGCATCTTCTGGCCTTGATAACTGCCGACAAAGCCCTTGAAGCCCTCGGGCGCCGGCAGCGTCGACTTGATCACAATGCCCTTGCCGGCAAGCGCTCGGATCGGGGCCGGATAATCCTGCGCCTGGGCGCCCACGGTGAGCAAAAAAGCGAACAGCAGCAACCATCGTTTCAAGGGGGGGCTCCGGATTCGGGCTGGCCGTTGGCGATCACGTGACTGAGCGATTCAGCCAGCGTGGCGGCCGAAAGCTCGCCCATGTGGGTATCGCGCAGGTGGCCCTGCGCATCGAGGAACAAGGTGGTGGGATAGGCACGTGCGTTGTAGTACTGGCTCAACTGCATGCCGTCATCCAGCAGCACATGATCCAGCCTGAGCCGTTGCGAGCCCAGGAACGTGCGCACGACACCGCGCGATTCCCCCTGATCGGCAAACACGAAGCGCACGCCTGGCATGCGCTGCTGCGCCTGCGCCAGGGTTGGCAGTTCACGCCGGCAGGGGCCGCACCAGGTCGCCCAGAGGTTGATCACCAGCGGCCGCCCGCGCAAGTCCTGCAGCTTGACCGCGCGGCCGTCCAGATCGTGCAACACCAGCGCGGGCAAAGGCGCCGCGGTGGCCGCCACGAGTCGCAGTGCGATCAGACTGACGAACCCCCACACCAGCACACCCGCACCGACCGACCATGCCAGCGGCACGCGCAGCGGCCGTCGTCGCCATGCGACCAGACCGGTCGCCACGGCAAGCACCAGCAGACCGGGCAGCAGCAGAAAGCCGCCATCGCGAACGTTCACCATGTCCAGCGGATGGGCGACATAGTCAGGCCACCAGCGCAGGACAAAGCCCGCCCGCGCGCCCAGCAGCGTCAGCGCGAGCAGCAGCCAGAGCGTGTACTCCACCGATACCCTGCCCCGTTTCTGAAACCATCCGCCCACGGCGAACGCGGCGATGACGCCCGCCAGCAGGGCGACTACAGCGGCAGAAAAGGCCAGCGGACCAACCGTCAGCACGGACAGCGCCTCGCCTGCCATGCAGAATCGATCCGTACCCGGGCGTCAAACTCGGCAAGGGCAGACAGTTGCAGCACAGGGGTCCGAGGGCGCGTTCGCCGATCAGGGGTGATCTGCGAGTGTGACTGGCTCGACATCGGAAACTCCGTGGCAGGGGAAGCGGTTCCGACAATCTATACCCGGGAAGGTCAACAGGTCAGAGGGGCGCTGCAAAGTCGGCTCTGCGCCGCGTCCTGGCGGTTGCTGGCAAGTAGCTCTGGCCCAGACACGACACTTCCTCCGTTCCGGCTTTTGCCTGTCTTGTTCCATTCTCGACAGGACCCGAACAGCGCACTCTGACCCCTGTTCTGAGTTGTGTCATGCTGCTTTGGCATACATGGACAAACGACCGGCACAGCCGCGTCTGGTTCATTGCATTTCATGGGACGGCGGTTGTTCTGGAGATTGCTCTCGTATGGATGAAGGGCGCGCGGGTCGTTGACGGCGCCGCCGCGGAGTGGCTCTTGCGGCTCTCCCCTTCGGCAAATTCCGGTCGCCAGGCGGCTGAAACCGTGGCAGGTTGTGCCGCGATATCAAGAAATGGGAACGGGGAAAGACTGGGCATGAATATCAAAACGGGCTTGATTGCAGGGGCGATGTTGATGGCTTTCTGCGGCGCGACATCCGCAAAAGACGCGGATCTTGTGCTGAGGCATGGTCGGATATCGACGGAAAATCCTGCGGCGCCGGAAGCGGAGGCTGTAGCCATTGAGGGCAATCACATCCTCGCCGTTGGCAACGATGCCGTGATCGCTGCACTGATTGGCAAGAACACCCAAGTCATCGATTTGAAGGGGCGGCGGGTCACGCCAGGCTTCAACGACGCGCATGTCCATTTCCTGCCCGGTGGCTACAGTCTTATCGGCGTGCAGCTGTTGGATGCAAAGTCGCGGACCGAGTTTCGTGATCGCATCGCGGCCTATGCCAAGGGGCTGAAAAAGGGCCAATGGGTCCTCAATGGCAACTGGTACTACCAGGGTTGGACGCGACCACAATTGCCCGATCGTCACCTGATCGACGCCGTGACACCCGACAATCCGGTGGCTGTCTGGCATGTCAACGGGCACATCGTGCTGGCGAACTCTCTGGCACTGAAGCTCGCCGGTATCGACCGGAATACGCCAGACCCCGCCGGCGGCACGATCGAACATGACGCAACCGGCGAGCCGACCGGGATTCTGAAGGATGCCGCCACCGACCTCGTGCTATCAAAAGTGCCGCGACCGTCGGTGGAACAGCAGGACCGGGCGGTTGCGGCGGCCATGGAGGTAGCGAAGCGCAACGGCATTACCAGTGTTCAGGACATGGCGGAAACCGACGCCGACCTGGGCGGCAGTGATCGTCTGCATGCGTTTGAACGGGCGGAGAAGGCGGGCAAGTTGACGGTTCGGGTCTATCTCGCCCGCGGTCTTCAACATGCCGGATCGCTGGTCGACTACGGGATCACGACGCCTTTCGGAAATGACCTGCTGCGGATCGGCGACCTCAAGAGCTTTGCTGACGGCGCCGCTGGCTCGATGACAGCCTGGATGTATGAGCCCTTCGAGGGCACCACTAATTCAGGCATGCCGTCGGCCACGCTGGCGAACCCGGAAAAGATGTATGCGAACTTCCATCTGGCTGACAAGGCGGGCCTCCAGCTGGTGACCCATGCCATCGGCGACAAGGCTATTTCCCGCATCCTCGACCTCTATGAACGGGTGGAGAAGGCGGATGGTCCGGCTGATCGGCGGATGCGTATCGAGCATGTCCAGCACGCGGCACCTGCCGACATCCCGCGCTTCGCGAAGCTCGGCGTTATCGCGTCCATGCAGCCTTATCACGCGATTGACGATGGACGCTGGGTAGAGAAGCTTATCGGCCACAAGCGCGCGAAGACCTCCTACGCCTGGCGCTCGTTGCTTGATAGTGGCGCGACACTCGCCTTCGGATCCGACTGGCCGGTTGCACCGCTTGATGCCATCAAGGGCATCTACGCTGCGGCGACAAGGGCAACGCTCGATGGCAAGAATCCGGGCGGCTGGATTCCCGAGCAGCGCATTACGGTCGCCGAGGCGCTCCATGCCTATACGGTGGGCTCGGCCTATGCGGAGTTCCAGGAAAAGGTGAAAGGCTCGATCGAGCCTGGCAAGCTGGCCGATCTCGCCGTCCTGTCGGGCGACATTTTCGCCATGCCGCCGGCCGAGATCCGGAATGTGAAGGTCGACATGACCATCTTTGACGGCAAGGTCATCTACCAACGGAAGTGAGCGAGCTCCTTCAGTTTCCCCATGATCCGCTGGCGTTCCTCGGCGGCGCCATGGTGCCCCAGCGTGCGATCTCGTCGAGGGTGCGCTTGCAGCCCTTGCAAGAGAAATGGTGCAGAAATGGTGTCAGGGACGAATGGCACTTACTTAAGCGGCACATCCCCGCGCAAGTAGCGCCAAGTGGCTGATTTGAAAGAGTGGCTGGCGGCCGGGCAAACTGTTGGTCCGACCCAAACAGATAGCCCACAAGGCCGCCAGCCGCCATGAACAGTAATTGCCGATCGAGTCGGCCGCAACGTCACCGGATCCGGCAACGCTCACGAGCCATCCATTCGTACGATTTCTTCAACGTGTTGACCGCCCCGGACTTGCTTGACGTCATGGATGAGCAGTTGCCCGCACATCGTGAGCGGTTGTTTCCACCGACGACGACGTTGTCGCTGTTCATGGCGCAGACCTTGAACACGGACGCTTCGTGTCAGGCGACGATTGATCGCCACGTCGTGGAACGGATCGCCAACGATCTGTCGCCGTGCAGCACGGCCACCGGCGCGTATTGCCGGGCGCGGCAGCGCTTGCCGTTGCGTGTCGTGCGTTCGTTGTTACGGCATACGGGCCGCTTGCTCGTGGATGAAGAAGCGACCCCATGGCGATGGCAGGGGCGTGCGGTGAAGTTGGTGGACGGCACGACCATCAGCATGGCCGATACGCCTGACAACCAGTGGCGCTGTCCGCAATCGCGCACCCAGCAGCCGGGCTTGGGCTTCCCTGTGGCTCGGGTGGTCGCGTTGTTGTCGTTGGGCACCGGCGCCGTCCTGGATACCGCACTCGGGCCACAAGCGGGCAAGGAAGGTAGCGAGCATGCGCTGTTCCACACCTTGCTCCCCCACATCACCGAAGGCGACATCCTGCTTGGCGACCGCTACTACTGCTCCTACGCGATGATCGCGATGCTGCGGGCGCGCGGCGCCGAT
>JAPHUU010000343.1 GCA_026193555.1 Rhodanobacter sp. | reverse complement strand
GGTCAGTTGCGGTCCGGCCACGCCGATCATCAACATGCGGCCTCCTCGGCGGCGCGTTCGGCCGGCGACCACTGCCGGTAGGGATGCGCGATCAGGTTGACGTTGTAGTAACGGGCCAGGGCACTGACTTCGCGCCCCAGCCAGGACGGCCGCGGAAACGCTGCATCGACGGCGGGCAACTCGACCTCCGCCACCACCAGCCCGCTGTTGTCGCCGAGGAATTCGTCGACCTCGAACAGGCAGCCGTCGACCCGCACGTGGTGGCGGATCTTTTCCAGCACGCCATCGCACAGCGTGGCCAGCAACGCCTCGGCATCGGCGGCCGGGATCGGGTAGTCGAATTCGGCCCGGGCGATGCCCGCGGTGGCGGCCTTGATGTTGAGCCAGGCCTGATCGCCGGCGAGGCGGGCGCGCACCGAGGCGCGCGCGGCACCGTCACGCAAGGCCTGGGCACCGACCAGATAGCCCTGGGCGATCCGCTGGCTGCGCTCGACGGCGCCGCGCCAGGCGTCATTCGCCGGCAGGAATTTGCGTTCGATCTCGAGTCCCATCGGCTTGCCGGCTCCTGCCTCAGTCGCGTTCGAACAGCGCAATCGACTCGACATGCGCGGTATGCGGAAACATGTCCATCACCCCCGCCGACTTCAGCACAAACCCGTGCCGGTTCACCAGCAGACCGGCATCACGGGCCAGCGAGGCCGGATGGCAGGAGACATAGACGATGCGCCGCGTGTGCTTGTGCGGCAGGTATTCCAGCAGCTGGTCGGCACCGGCACGCGGCGGGTCGAGCAGCAGCTTGTCCCACGGTTGCCGCGCCCAGTCGGCGCCGCGCTGATCCTCGAACAGGTTGGCGACATGGAATCGGGCGTTGCCGATCCCGTTGCGCGCGGCATTCTGCGCCGCCCGCTCGACCAGTCCGTGTTCGCCCTCCACGCCCACCACTTCGGCGACGCGGCGGGCGATCGGCAGGGTGAAGTTGCCCAGGCCGCAGAACAGGTCGAGCACGCGGTCGGTCGGCTGCGGGTCGAGCAGTTCCAGCGTGCGGGCCATCATGCGCTGGTTCATGCCGGCATTGACCTGCACGAAATCGAGCGGCTGGAATTCCAGCTCGACATCCTCGAACCGTGCATCGCCGCTGGCGAGGCGAAACGCCAGGCGCGGCTGCCCCGGCCACAGCGGATGCACGCTGCTGTTGCCGCCCGGCTGCAGGTAGATCGCCAGCTGATGCTGCTGGCCAAACGCGGTCAGCGCGGCCAGATCGCGTTCGCTCAGAGGCTGCATGTGGCGGAACACCAGCGCCATGGTGTCGTCGCCGGCGGCGAACTCGATCTGCGGGATATCGCTGGCCGCGTCCATGCCGTTGAGTAGTTCGGCCAGCAGGCCGATCTTCGGGCCCAGCGCCGGATGCATCACCTCGCATTGCTGGATGTCGGCCACGAAACGCGGATTATCCTCCTCGCGGAAGCCCACCAGCACGCGCCCCTTCTTCACCACATTGCGTACCGACAGCCGGCCCTTGCGGCGGTAGCCCCAGGCCTGGTCGGTCAATGGCGGCAACCACGCCTGCGGCATGACCTTGCCGATGCGCTCGAAGTTCTCCGCCAGCACGCGTTGCTTGGTGGCAATCTGCGAGGCGGCGTCCAGGTGCTGCAGCGAACAGCCGCTGCATTGGGCGAAGTGGCGGCAGCGCGGCTCGACCCGGTGCGGCGAGCGGGTGATCAGCTCGACCACCTCGGCCTCGTCGAAATGACGATGGCGCTTGCGCAGCCGGGCCATGACCTGCTCGCCCAGCAGCGCACCGCTGATGAATACCGTCTTGCCGTCGACGCGGGCTACGCCGCGACCGTCATGGCCGAGGTCAGTGATGACGGCCTCGAAAGGCGTCGGTGAAACGGAGTTGGATCGGGACATGGGCGGTGGACGGATGAAGCCGCAGCGGCTGGCCGCCGATTATCACAGATCGGCCCGGGTGGCGCCTCGGCGAGGATGCGGACAGCCGCAGGAGCACACCCGGCGCGCGATTGCCTTCATCTTGATTTGAAGCAGAGATAGAGAGCAATCGCGCACAGGGTGCGCTCCTACCATCACTTTTTCTGCCAGGCGCCCGCGGCGTTCTGGTAATACCAGCCGGCATGCGCCTTCTCGATCCATGTCTTGGCGAAGGTGGCGCGAATCTGCGACTCCCACTCCGGATGGTTGTTGGCGTTGGCGATCTCGCGATACAGCGCGATGCGGTCGCGGTTCTCTTCGGCCACGGTGGCATTGGCCTGGGCCCGCTGGCTCAGCGGCACCTTTGCCGCATCGCGCATGACTACCATGCCGTCACGGGTGAAGCCCACCGCACCGCTGTCGAGCAAGGCTCCCAGGGTGCCCTGGAAGCGTGCATGCATGCGCCCGCGGATGGCTTCGCTGGCAGCGGTCTGGATGCGCAGATTCGGCGTGTCGGCGGCATAGGCTGCCGGCACCAGCAGATCGAGCAGCATCGCCGACGGCGGCGGCTGCTGATCCTGCGCGGGCGGGGGGTTCTTCGATGCCGGTGGCGCGGCGGGCACCGATCCGCCCAGCACGTTGCCGATGAATTGATCGGCAGCCTTCTGCGCCGCCGCCTCGGGAAAGTAAACGTTGATCGTGACGCAACCAACCAGCGTCACAGCCAGGATGGTCAGGATCGCAGGGACGAGCTTGCGCATGATGGACTCCAGTGAACAGGGTCAAGGAACAGAGTGGATAGCTTGGCGGATGAACCGCTCAGCGGACAACCGGGGCAGATCCTCCAATGGCGGTGCGCAGACGCGCGACCAGGGTGGGCCAGTCGACGCGGGTCTGATGTCCGATCACCGACAGGCGCGGCAAGCCGCGGCCTTCCAGGATAGTGTAGCCACCGCCGCTGCTCCCCAGGCCGCTCATCTGGCACAGGGAACCCTGCAAAATGCAATTGAGGCCGATTCGCTTGTAACCGAAGGTCTTGAACAGCTTCAGCACCGCCCCCTGCAGGCCGGCAGCCATTCCGCCGCCGCCCACCGACGTCAGATTGTTGACCGCCCGCTGGCTGATCCGCCCCCCACCGCCGGCCAGCAGCCTTGCCTTGAACGCAACCGGGTGCCAGTTGACCAGCCGCAGGTCGTCGATGCTGCCGTCCAGGCGTCCGGTGATGCTGCCGAAGTCGAACACGCTGGTGATCGCGGCGAGATCGAGCTGCTTCAGCTGGATATCACCACTCAATACCGGGCTGGGCCCGAAGGGCTGCTGCAACGACAACTGGGTGATGTCGACGAAACCACCGAACAGGTTCGCAGACAGGCCACCCTGCAGCTCGAAACGGTCGTCGACCCAGCGCAGGGACGGAATCGCACCGCCCAACGTGCCGGGAAATGCCGGCCATCCCATCGCACGACTGAACGCGGTCATGTCGACCCCGGCCAGCACCAGCGAGGTATCCAGCCGCTGCCCCTTCGCCGCTGCCGGGCGCCAGTTCAGCTCGCCAATGCGCAGGTCACCCTTCAGCACCGGCATCAGCACAGGTTGGCGCAGGCTGAGCGTACCGCCCCGACTTTGCCATTGCGATTGCGCCGCGCCACTGACGATGCGGTGGAATTGCACACTGCGCCAGCCGAGTGTGGTGGCGGGCCGGTCTTCCTGCGCAGACCAGTCCAGCCCGCCACGCAAGTCGTCAACCGCCCGGCCTCCGCCCGGGTCAGCCAGATCGAGGCCCTCGGTCGTGAACGCGAAGCTGTGGATACCGTCGGCACGCAGATCCAGACTGCCCGCCAGCTCACCCTTGCTGCTCAGGTTGCGCAACCCGAAGGTGCTCAGCCATGCCTGGCCGTAGCGCTGATAGGCGGCGGGAAAACTGGCGTGGAAGTGGTCGAGCCGCAGCTTCGTCAAACTGCCCTTGGCATCGAACGCCAGCGCACCGTCAAGCTGCAAGGCGTCGGCATCGCTCACCCGCAATCGACTCAGCTCGAAAGCACCGCGCTGCACCCGCGCATGCAGCGACAACTGCACCAGATGATCCGGCAATTTTCCATACAGCGGCCCCAGCAGCACTTCGCCGTTGCGCAGACTGGCATCCAGATCGATCTGGGGGGGGCCGTCGGCAGTGTTGAGGTTGAAGCGACCGAAGCCGTTCACCCCCTGCGCCGCCAGCGTACCGCTCGGATTGTCGAAGCCGACGCCGCGGAGGGTGAACTTCCCGGATGACTGCAGGCCGGCATCGCGCAGATCCAGCGCAAGCACGGCATCGATCTGCCCGCCGGTCGGACGACCCGACCAGACCGTGCGAAGCAGCCCC
>JAPHUU010000376.1 GCA_026193555.1 Rhodanobacter sp. | reverse complement strand
GGCCGTTGTGCGGCGCAATGTCGCGGCCGCCCGATGGGGGCGGGATCAGTGCAGAGCGATATCCACGATGAGGCTGGAGGCGACGGTTACGGGCGAGTCGTTGTTGCTCGCCCGTAACCGGTGACCACCACGCGGCAGCGGCCGCAGACGGCAGGGGCGCAGCGCGCAGGTCGATTCCTGATCGTGGTGTGCGTGCTTGCCGGGGACGGGTTGGCCACCATTCTCAGCGAGAAAATGGCGGCAGCTTCTTCTTCACCGCGGTGTTCTTGAGCTGGACATAACGAGGCAGGCCATCCTTGCCGTAAGGCAGGGCCGCCTCGCCGCGGATCAACGGCCCCAGGTACCGGCGTGCCGCGGCAGTGATGCCGAAGCCATCGCGGGTGATGAAGCTCTTCGGCATTTTCTTCTCGCGGTTGGCGATCTTCGTCAGCGGCGCGGGCTCTATTTTCCAGCGGTACGGCGCATCGGACGTACGCACGATCACCGGCATCACCGCATTCATGCCCGCCAAGGCATAGTCGACCGCGGCCTTGCCGACGGCAAACGCCTGCTCGGCATCGACCGCGGAGGCGGCATGGCGGGCCGAGCGTTGCAGGTAGTCGGGCAGGGCCCAGTGGTATTTGTAGCCGAGCTTCTCTTTCACCAGCGCAGCCAGCACCGGAGCGGCCCCGCCCAGTTGCGCATGTCCAAATGCGTCGTGCGTGCCAGCCTCGGCCAGGAACCGGCCATCGGCGTTTCGCACACCCTCCGAGGTAACCACCGTGCACCAGCCAACGCGCTCGACGGTGGCCTTCACCCTGGCCAGAAAAGCGGTTTCATCGAACGGGTTTTCGGGGAACAGGATGATATGAGGTGGCGCATCCGCTCCCTCGCCGGCGAGGCCCGCCGCGGCTGCAATCCAGCCCGCGTGACGGCCCATGACCTCGAGAATGAAGACCTTGGTCGAGGTTTCGGCCATGGAGGCCACGTCGAGGCTGGCCTCCAGAGTGGAGATCGCGGTGTACTTGGCGACCGATCCAAAACCGGGGCAGCAGTCGGTGACGGCGAGGTCGTTGTCGACGGTCTTGGGTACGCCAATGCAGCGGATGTCGTAGCCCATCGCCTTGCCCAGCTTCGAGATCTTCAGCGCGGTATCGGCCGAATCATTGCCGCCGTTGTAGAGGAACCAGCGGATGTCGTGGGCACGGAACACATCGATCAGCCGCTCGTATTCGGCGCGGTTGTCCTCCAGCGACTTCAGCTTGTAACGGCACGAGCCGAACGCACCGCCGGGGGTGTGACGCAGCGAGGCGATCGCCGATGCCGACTCCCTGCCAGTGTCGATCAGGTCTTCGCGCAGCGCGCCGAGGATCCCGTTGCGGGCGGCATACACTTTCACGCCGCGGGTGCGGGCAGCCTCGATGACGCCTGCGGCAGTGGCATTGATCACGGCAGTGACGCCGCCGGACTGGGCGTACAGCAGGTTGCCGGCAGTGGCAGGCAAAGGGCGGTTCGGGCTCATGGGCATCCTCGGATCAGGGTAATGAAAACAACAGTGCGTCCATCGTAAATCCTTTCACGGCAACGGCTTGTCAAAGGCGGTGGGTGCGCGCCGTTTGACGGCATCCGGTGCAACGGCTAATTTGAGTCAAATTCTGGGGATCTGGCGGACTGACGCAGTGTGCGGCACTCCGACAAACTTGTGGAGCATTATGCGACTCGTCCTACTTGGTGCACCGGGCTCAGGCAAAGGTACGCAGGCAGCCCGCCTGAAGACGCAACTGGGTGTGCCGCACATCTCGACCGGAGACATGTTGCGCGCGGCGGTCGCGGCGGGCACCCCGATGGGGCTCAAGGCCAAGGCGGTGATGGACGCCGGGCAGCTGGTCTCGGACGACATCCTGCTCGGCATGCTGGAAGACCGGCTTGCGCAGGACGACGCCAAGGCCGGGTTCATCCTCGACGGATATCCGCGCAACCTCGCCCAGGCGGACGCACTTGATCACCTGCTGAGCCGGATCGGTCAGCCACTCGACTCGGTGGTGAAGCTCAAGGTACCCAGCGAAGCCATCGTCGGCCGCTGCGAGATCCGCTTCAAGGCGGAGGGGCGCGCCGACGACAATCCGGAGACGGTGCGCAAACGCCTCGGAATCTATGCCGAACAGACGGCGCCGGTGGCGGAGTTCTACGCCAAACGCGGCAAGCTGCAGGTGGTTGACGGGGTGGGCGAACTGGACGAAGTCACCGCCCGGGTCAAGGCGGCCCTGCGCAGCGACTCGATGACCGCCAGCAGCTGACCCGTTCACAACACGAGTCCGATCACGCGATGGCGCTTCGCTCGCCACGCTTCCACGTCACGGGTTATCCATGCGTCTGCACATCCTCGGCATCTGCGGCACCTTCATGGGCGGGGTTGCTGCGCTGGCGCGCGAACTCGGTCTGGACGTGGAGGGTTCCGACGCCAACGTCTACCCGCCAATGAGTACCCAGCTGCAGGCGCTCGGCATCGAGCTGATGCAGGGCTATGCCGTCGAGCATCTGCAGCCTTCGCCCGATCGGGTGGTGGTCGGAAATGCGATGGTGCGCGGCAATCCTTCGGTTGAATACATGCTGGATGCGCAACTGCGCTATGTCTCCGGGCCCCAGTGGCTGGGCGAAACGGTGCTGGACGGGCGCGAGGTGCTGGCCGTGGCCGGCACGCACGGCAAGACCACCACGACCAGCCTGCTCGCCCACCTGCTCGAGAGCGCGGGTCTGGCGCCTGGGTTCCTGATCGGCGGCGTGCCTGGCAACTTCGGCATGTCTGCCCGACTGGGTGCGGGACGGCATTTCGTGATCGAAGCGGACGAATACGACACCGCGTTCTTCGACAAGCGCTCGAAGTTCGTGCATTACCGTCCGCGCATCGCGATCCTCAACAATCTCGAATACGACCATGCGGACATCTTCCCGGACGTCGCTGCGATCCAGCGCCAGTTCCATCATCTCGTGCGCACTGTGCCCGGCAATGGCCGGTTGATCGTCAATGCCGACGATCCGTATCTGGCGCAGGTGCTGGCCATGGGCTGCTGGACGCCGGTGGAGACCTTCGGCATCGGCTCGGGTGACTGGCAGGCAACCCTGATCCATTCTGACGGATCGGCTTTTGTCGTACATCGGCACGGTGAGTTGATCGGCGAGGTGCGCTGGTCACTGCTTGGCAGGCACAGTGTGATGAACGCGCTTGCTGCGCTGGCGGCGGCTGCGGCGGCGGGTGCCGACCCCCGCGCGCTGCTTGCGGCATTCGGCACGTTCGAGAGCGTCAAGCGACGCATGGAACTGGTGGGCGAGGTGAATGGCGTGCGTGTCTTTGACGATTTCGCCCATCATCCCACCGCGATCGCCACCACCCTGGCTGGATTGCGCGCCAGTGTGGGCAAGGCCCGCATCCTGGTGGCGCTGGAGCCGCGCTCCAATTCGATGCGACAAGGTGCGCACGCCGACGCGCTGGCACCATCGATGATCGACGCCGATGCGGTGGTGTTCCTGCAGCGTCCCGAACTGCCGTGGGATGCCTCGCGGGTCACCGGTGCGCTGGGCGGTCGCGGCCGCACGGTGCCCAGCGTCGAGGCCTTGATCGACACACTATGCCGGCAGGCACAGCCCGGCGACCAGGTGGTTTTCATGTCGAACGGTGGCTTCGAGGCGGCGCCGCGGCGCTTCGTCGAGCGATTGCGCGGCCACTGATCGTGCCGTTGGCTGGTTGTGGCTGACCGGCGCGGTTGCTGTGGCTACACTTGACGCATGGCCCCGCAGTCTCCATTGATCGAGATGCCGCTGTTTCCGCTCGCCACCGTGCTGTTTCCGGGTGGTCAGCTGCAGCTGCGCATTGTCGAACCACGCCATCTCGATCTGGTTCGCGAGTGTGCCCGTCACGGCACCGGTTTCGGCGTGTGCATGACCTTGCCGCAGGAACAGCAGGATATGCCCACACCGCCCGCCGCCATCGGCACGATCGCCTCGATCAGCGACTTTCACAGCGATGAGGATGGCCTGTTGGGCATCGTTGCCACGGGCGGCTCGCGCTTCCGTGTCGAGCGTAGCCGGGTGCGTTCGGATGGCTTGATGCGCGGGGAGGTTGCGGTCTGGCCGACTGAGCTGGAGCAGACGGTACCGGTCGAGTTTGCCCTCCTGCAAAGCATTCTCGAACGATTGATCGAGACCATGGCCCCGCACTGGCGGCATGCACCGCGCAGCGCCTATGACGACGCCAGCTGGCTGGGTTTCCGGCTGGCCGAGCTGTTGCCACTGGAGGTGGTCGAGCAGCAGCACATGCTTGAGCTGACCGATCCGCTGCAACGACTGTCGGATTTGCGCGATATTCTTCCTCGCTTCCAGAAGCCATGAGTGGTCAGGGTTCTGGGCCGATATTTCTCAACGGAGTCAAGGCGCATGGGCGATCTTGCCGGCAAGACCTTGTTCATCACCGGCGCCTCACGCGGCATCGGCCTGGCGATTGCGCTGCGGGCAGCCCGTGACGGCGCGAATATCGTGATCGCGGCCAAGAGCGGAGTACCCAATCCCAAGTTGCCGGGCACGATTCATACCGCGGCTGCCGCGGTCGAGGCCGCTGGTGGTCAGGCTCTGGCACTGCAGGTCGATATTCGCGAGGAGACCCAGGTACGCGCCGCAGCCGCGCAAGCGGCCGAGCGCTTCGGTGGCATCGATATCGTGGTCAACAATGCCAGCGCGATCTGGCTGGCGGGTACCGCCGAAACGCCAATGAAACGCTACGACCTGATGCATCAGGTCAATGCCCGCGGTACCTTTATGGTGACCCAGAGCTGCCTGCCCTATCTGAAGCAGGCGGACAATCCGCATGTGCTGATGCTGTCCCCGCCACTGAATCTCGACCCCAAGTGGTTTGCGCCGCATACCGCCTACACCATTGCCAAGTACGGCATGAGCCTGTGCGTGCTGGGCATGAGCGCGGAATTCGCCGCTCTGGGCATAGCGGTGAACGCGCTATGGCCGCGAACCGTTATCGCCACAGCGGCGATCGCCATGATCGATGGCGTGAAGCCGGAGCATTGTCGCAGGCCTGAAATCGTCGCCGACGCCGCGCATGCCATTCTGACCCGCTGCGCAAGGGAGTACAGCGGCCACTTCGCCATTGACGAGGACGTATTGCGCGAGGTTGGGGTGACCGATTTCGACCGATATGCGATGCAGGTCGAAGCCCCCCTGTTGCCGGACCTTTTTCTCGACTGAATGGGCGTGCGCATCGGTTGCCATGGAGTGACGAGGGGCTATCCGCGCAATGACGTTCGTTGGACAGTGGAGCCCCCGGGTCGGGGTCGAACATCTTGTTCACGCTGAATGCACGCCACCTTCAGCGAAGATCGCAGGGGCAATCGTATTGGAGAGCCTGCCGACTCAGGGGCAGGGTCTGCGAGCGTGCAGGGAGGTGCCGATGCAAAAGACTGCAGAACTACGCTGCGTCGTCTGGTTCGGCCAGCCCACCAGCGGCGAGCAATACAGTCTTGCTCAAGCGGGATGGGTTGTTCGGGTGAGCGACGCTGGTGCCCGTGGTGGGGTCGGCGTGCGCAGCGACAATACAGTGATCGCGCTGGCCGATCTGCGCCAATGCGATGATGCTTCGCTGCAGATGCTCGAGCGTATGGTGGCCGAGTATCCGGGCGTGCCATGGATCGCACTGGTTTCGCCGGAAACGCCGGCACAGCAGCCGCTGGTCAAGCGCATCATGCAACGCAGTTGTGACTTCTTCACGGCTCCGGTCGACATGAAACGCCTGATCGACAAGCTGACGATGGTCGGTGGTGGCCGACCGCCATCGGAGGAGGCTGACAACCTCGGCATCATCAGCGCGCAGAGCCCGGCCATGCGCGCTGTCGTAGCGACCCTTCGCAAATACGCACCTGTCGAGCTACCGGTATTGATCACCGGCGAGACCGGTACGGGCAAGGAAAGGGCCGCCCGCGCCTTGCATCACTTGTCGATGCGTCGCAAGAGTCCGTTCATCGCCATCAACTGCGGGGCGCTCGCTCCGAATCTGGTGCAGGCGGAGCTGTTCGGCCATGAACGGGGTGCCTTCACAGGCGCTTCGGCGCAGCGGATCGGCCATATCGAAAGTGCGGCTGGCGGTACCGTGTTCCTGGATGAGGTTGGTGACCTGCCGCTGGATGCACAGACCAGCCTGTTGCGTTTCCTGCAGGAAGGCACCATCGAGCGGGTCGGCAACAGTCACTCGATGCAGATCGATGCGCGGGTGGTGGCGGCTACCAACATCGACCTGGAGCGGGCAGTTGCCGCGGGACGGTTTCGCGAGGATCTTTACTATCGGCTGAATGTGCTTCGGCTGCTGATGCCGCCGTTGCGTGAGCGCGTATGCGATATCGGTGCGTTGGCTCAACATTTTCTTGATGCTTTTCGCGAGCTGCACAGTACGCGCGCGCGCACCTTCAGCCCGGCGGCCAGTCAGGCCATGTGCCAGTTTGGCTGGCCTGGAAACGTGCGAGAGCTGGTCAACCGGGTTCAGCGGGCTGCAGTTGTGGCGGAGGGTACCTTGATCACCGAGAGAGATCTCGAGCTGGAGCCAGTGGCGCATGGCGCCCCCGTGCCTGCGGGTCTCGATGATGCGCGTACAACGGCAGAACGCGATGCGATTATCACCTGTCTGCGCGAAAGCAGCTTCAACGTCAGCGAGTGCGCGCGGAGGCTGCGCATCTCCAGGGTCACGGTGTATCGGCTCTGCAAGAAGCATCAGCTGGTGCTCGACCAGCTGCGCTGATCGCGGCGAAGTCGCGCTTGCCGTCAGAACATGTAGGGTACCTTGAAGGTGAGCGTGTAGTCGGGTGCGTCTGGTGTGAGTCCGATGCCGAGAAGGGTTACCAACGTGGTTTTTGGACTGAGTGCATAGGTCACACCCAGATTGTATGAGGCCGCGTTCCCGTCGCTGCCAATCACCTTGGTCCACGGGGCGCCTTGATAGCGCAACGACGCTTTTGAGCTGAGCTTGTCGCTGAACGAAAGGCTCAGGCTGGTGCGTTCGTTGAACGCGAAAGCGACGCCGGCGCCAAAGTAGCGAATGTCGCCCAGCTTCACATCTCCAGGCGAGCGGGTCTTCGGGTCGGTGTCGATATCGGCGAAGCCGCGCGGAAACGAGTGCATGAAGCCTGCATTGGCGAATACGATCGCCGGATCCATGGTCTTGACCACCGACAAGCCGACATTCGCCCGCCACACGCCGTTGCCGGTCGGTTGCTTCTCCGGCACGGCAAACTGTATGTAGTTGTCCGCGTTGCGTTCCAGTACTTTCCAGGAGATCCCGTAGGGTGCGCGACCGGTGGGCGCGGTCACGCCAACGGTGAGCACTGTATCCGGCCGGGTCATCGTTTCGGGGAACAACCGGAAATTCGCGCTGAGCGTCATGTCGCCGATGTCCGTGCCGCGCGACCGCTCTTCGGCCACGGCCGCCGCCGAGCCGCCCGCACCACCTTTCTGGTAGGACGTCTGGCGACCGATATAGGGTATGTCGAGGTTCAGCGTGAGCCGCGGACTTATGCCGTAGCGTGCCGCAAAGTCGTACGTAAGCGTGTCGGATGCGACCTTCTCGATCGAGATGTTGCCTAGAAAGATCGAGTCCAGCGCAAGGAAGCCATTGAGCGTCAGCTGATTGCGTTCGTAATGAGTGTAAGTAAGGCCATTCTCAAGCGTCAGCCTGCGGTTGAATACCGCGTGTTCCTGCAGCAATGCATCCTGGATGCTGCGTCTGGGCCCTTCCACTTGAGCCTTGCGTGCCTCTTCCACCGTACCCGCCTGAGTATTCGGGTTTGCGGCAGGCGCGCTGGCGACGGTATTGCCGGATGAAGTCGAAGCCGAGCGGGACGCGGGTAGAGCTGCGGCGGGAGTCTTGCCCGCAAGTCGCGACTGCAAGGCCTGTACCTGTGCATCGAGTTCGCGCAGGCGGCGAACCTCCTGGGCATAACTGCCTTTGAGTGCCTGCAGCTGTGCCAACAACGTTTTGACGTCCGCGACATCCTGTGACGAGGGTGCACCTGTGGCACTTGATTCGTCCTGTGCGACTGCGGGCGATGCGGCGAGCAACAACGCGCAGGTCAGCGCGGTGGCGATGGGCGTTTTTTGCATGACATGTCCCCTGTTGAGTCAGGAAGGCCTTGGGCAGTTGCGCCTCCTCAGTGAATGCCTCCGATGCCACGGGCGAGCTGAATTGCCTGTGCCACGTTCTGTGCGAGCTGGGCGTTGGCGGCAAGCGATTGCCGAACCAGATCGATTTCCATGCGGTTTCTGACCCACTGTCGATCAGCCGTCAGCTGCACGCTCTGGCCGACGCTGCCGCTGCGGATCCATTGCTCCACGGCACCCTGGCCGACGATCGTCAGGAGTACGTGCGCGTTCTGACCATCAAAGCTGGCCACCGCGGTTGCACCGTTGCTCGTGGCGGTTGCGATACCGGTGGCACCGCCGCCGCCGGGATTCGGCGGCGGAGCAGCGCCGCTATCGCTGACGGTCAGACGAGTGACGTTGCTTGCCTGATTGCCATCTCCAGCGACCTGCACGCTCTGCCGGACACCACCAACATTCGCCAGGCCGGTGCCGTCGACGCTGCGCGAGATCGACCCGTTGGCTGTCGGCGGCAAGGGGGCATTGATGTTGGTGATCGTCACGCTGGGCTCGAAGGTGATCTTCGGCTGTATGTCGCTGGTGCTGAAGTCCATGTTCAGGGCCAGCGTGCTCTGCAGCACTTGCCCGGAAGTGGTCTGCCACGTCGAGATCATCTTTACGCCGAACCACGCGACGGTGTTGTTGTTCACCGTATAGCGCCCGCGCATGTTCGCCAGTTCGGCGTCCGAAATTTCTTCCATGCCACTGCTGCCCGGTGACATTCCGTCGCCCGGCAAGGTGGTGTCCGCCAGTGCTGGCGTGGCCCAGTGCCACAGCGCCAGTCCGGCGGCGACAAGTAGATAGATTCGTGTGTGATTCATGACCGCGGTACCTCAAAAGAGATCGGCATGGGTAAAGCCGAAATCGAGTAGCTCGGCATCGGTAATGGCACCTTGTCGGGCGAACAATGCGCGCGCGCTCGGCCGGACGGTGGGCTGCAGCAAAACCGTGTTGCGGTCGAAGTCATTCCCGATCACGATGAAGACCGCACGTGAAGGCCACGCCTTCACGAAGTCGGCAAGCGCCATGCTGCGGTTCCCGAGCATCGGATCGGCGAGCTCCACCGTGTCATCGAGAACCTGCTTGAGCACGACGAAGTGCCGGAACCCATTGACGTCCATCAGAACCAGGCCCGGCACGCGCAGGGTGCGCAGGCGTCCCTCGCTGATGCGGTAGCCGCGGCCACGCATGCCCAGCGATTCCAGATAGTGTTTGATGTCGAGGAGCGAAAAGCCACGCTGTCTCACCAGCTCGGTGTCCGCCACTCCCATCATGCCCTGTATGACCGTGGTCTCGTCGACGTTCACGTGATACGCGTAGCGCAGAATGGTGGCAAGCGCCGCGGCGCCGCAGCTGTAGTCGGTGTGTTGGCGTACTATGTTTCGATAGCGCGCTTCATGCATGCTCTCGATCTGGCCGATATACAGCCTGCCGTTCGGCAGCACGCCATCGACGCGCACTTCACCGGCGTGCAGGTGCAGCGTGCAGAAGATGCCGAGAATCAGCGCTGTGAGGCAGGTCAGTTGACGTCGCATGATCATCCTTTGTTCCAGGAAGACCCCGGCCGGCCGCAGCCGGCCGGGGGTTCCACAGGTGCCCGACACAGGGGATGCCGGGTTACCGCCCTCATCAACCGCGCGTGCGCGGTTGTCTCGACTCGCTACTGTTCACCAGGGGTGGGAGGAGGGGTGCCACCTCCGCCGGTGGAGGGCTGCGCCACGGCCAAGGCGAGGCTGTTCGCCTGCTGGTTGCCGGTGCCTGCCGAGATGTTGATGCCGATGTTGCCCGACGCGCCGTTGAAGGCCGTGCCGCTCAGGCTGGCGGTATTGGTCGTCGGATAGTAGAGGTTCTGCATGTATTGAACCGTCCCGGACAAGGTGATGTTGTTGAGGGCAAGGTCGCCCTGCTCGGCGAGGGTGACGGGACCGTTGGCCGCTGAATTACTGGTATAGCCGAAGGCCAAGGCACCACCATCACCGTTGAGATCGGAGCCGCCCTGGGTGTCGGTATTCAGGTCGATATGACCTTGCAGGGTGGTGCCGGGGTGAGCCTGGGTAGGGTCGTCGGTGGGATTGTTGTTCCATACGTCGGGATAGACATTGCCGATCTGGTCAACGGCGCCGGTCAGACCAAGGTTGGCGTTGCCGGTGCTGCTGCCGCTGTAGGTACCGCCGCCCGAGCCAGACAGAGTGACGTCGACGCTGGTGTACTGGACGTCCTGGAACGGCACGTTGCCGGTGGTATTGCCGCCGGATGCCTGGTTGGACGAAATGCTGGACTGGGCGTAATTGTTGGTGGCTACCGACGCCGCCATCGCATTCTTTTGCTGATTGTTGTTGCCGGAGGTGATATTCGCTCCAATGTTGCCAGAGGCACCATTGAAGGCGTCGCCGCCGATCGACGAGTTATTGGTCACGCCGACGTTGGCTGTCTGGTTTAACGTGCCCTGCTGATTGACGAACACTTCGCCATCGGCCATGCCGAAGGCAAAGCTGGCATCAGCCGCAGACAGCGCTGCCGCATTGTCCTGCTGGTTGTTGTCGCCGGCACCGATATTCAGGCCGATATTGCCGGAGCTTCCGCCCAGAACGGTATCAGCCGCCGAGGCGTCGTTTGTCAGCATGTTGTTGATGCCGACATTGGCACCATTGCTCTGCTTGTTGTCGACGATCGCGATTGCGGCGGAGTCGATGGCGATGTTGCCGCTGACAGTGGGATCGCCGCTCACATTGATGTTTGTCTTGAGTTTCAACTTCTTGTTGAACTGGACCGTGCTAGAGCTCGTGCTGTTCTGGTCAGTGCTCTGGGCAACGGCGACCGTCGCCGTGCTGAATACCGCGGTGATGGCCACGGCGATCAGTGATTTTTTGAATGTTCCGTTCATGATGTCCTCACTTCACTCTTGCTTTTGGGTGGTATTCACTACGGTGACGTCGGCAATGAGAGCAAGAGCTGATTGCTCGTTGCATTGCCTGATCCCGCGGCCTGATTGAGTTGCATCACCCCTTGGAAGCCCTGCATGGCGGATGACTCGACAGCGACGCTGCGCATGCCCGTACCCGATGCGGTGCTGGGGTTCTGCTCCCCTGCTGACGCCGAAGCGACCATGGAGAGTCCTCCATCTGTCGATTCGCGTATGCCCTGTGCGGCCAGTACCGCTGCAACGGCGTTGACTTGCGCGTTGCCATTGCCACTGGCCTGGTTGATCGATGCGAGTCCGCTGCCATTCGCGTAGGCTGAGCCGCCGATGCTGGCGGTGGCGACAGACGGGGCGTTACTCACGTTGTCCAGCTGCTGCTGGCGACTGTGGATGGACACAGTGCCGCCCACGGCAAACGCTCGCAGGTTGGCCTGCTGGTTGAAGTCGCCGGCCGCCATGTTCACGGCGCTGCTGCCGCTGGTGCCGCTCATCGCCTGGCCGTCGATGCGGCTGTTCGTGAGGTAGCCAAGCATCCCGGCGTAGCCATTGTCGCCGGCGTGCACTGCTGGTGCGGCTGCGACGAGAAACAGGCCAAAGGTCAGCGAAGTCGTCAGGGTGCGTAGTGATGACATGGTCGCCTCAGTGCCCGATGGCGGGCGTGGTTGGCATGCCGGGCAGCTGCGACAGAGCGCCCTGGATCTGGTTGTTGATGTTGCCGGTCGTCCGGCCGACGCTCCCGAGCGGAACAGCGATCAGGCTGCTCATCCCGTCGCCGGCGACGCCACGGCTGCCGGTGCCGGAACCGAGGCTGCCGCCGAGCGCGTTCTGAACGGTCCGTTCGACGGTGGTGCCTTGCCCGCGAACGCCAGACGGGGAGCCACCAAGGCTGGCGTATTCGGCATCCGACAGTTCGTTGACGCCGAGTGCCTGATCCAACTCTGTGCGGGGGGAGGGGTTGCCGATCAGCGCCATCCCTGGAGGCGCCGGCCTAGCCGCAGGGCGCGTTGCGACATTGCGCAGCAAGACGATTTCGCCGGGTTTGGCGATGACGGCGTTGTGCGCGTCGGCGGCTACGGAAGTCAGTGGGAGCAACAGTCCCAGCACAGCCAGCACGGGCAGCAACAGGAATCTCGGTGGATGCCGGCTATCAAGTTCTTGTGAATTGGCCATGACCTTGAGTCCATAAAGATTTCTTCAATGGACTAAGGCAATCTATGTGCCAGCAGAAAAATTCTCATGAACGCAAGGACTTGCGGGCCGCCCTTCACAGGCCATTGATTACGGTGTCTTGCGAAAGTTACAGGTCTTGGGCACGTCGCTTTCGACTCTCGCCGCCATGAGCCCAGCCATTGCGGCATTTGGAACACATGTAACGGGGTTGTTACAGTTGGCGCCTTGTTTACACCAGCCTCTGCAACCCGGTCGCTGCCCCGATCAGATTCCCTGAGCCTGTCTGCGGAATGGCCGGCGACGGAACTTGCCCATCTCTTCAATCTGGCTGCCATTGTCCCGGCGTCCTGCTGGATATTCATGCAACAGTCCGACACCAACCTGATCAATCTCGGCAAGCGCTACTGGTTGCCGGTATATGCGCCACGCGAACTGATCCTGGATCATGGCAAAGGGGCACGAGTATGGGATGTCGGCGGGCGGGACTACGTCGACTTTGGTGCCGGTATCGCGGTGAATGCGCTCGGGCATCAGGATCCCGATCTTCTGGCGGCGCTGACCGCCCAGGCACAGAAGCTGTGGCATGCCAGCAATGTGTTCTACAGCGAGCCGCCGCTGCGCCTGGCCGCGGAGCTGGTCAATGCATCGGGGTTCGCCGAGCGGGTATTCCTGTGCAATTCCGGTGCGGAAGCGAATGAGGCCGCTATCAAGCTGGTACGCAAGTGGGCCGCGGCGCAAGGACGCCCGCCCGAGCGGCGCACAATCGTGACCTTCAGAGGATCCTTCCATGGACGCACGCTGGCCACAGTGACTGCCACCGCACAGCCCAAGTATCAGGAAGGATACGAGCCACTTCCCGCAGGCTTTCGCTACCTCGACTTCAATGACGAGGTGGCGCTTGAGGACGCGTTTGCTGCCGGCGACATTGCCGCAGTGATGCTGGAGCCGGTGCAGGGCGAGGGTGGTGTGATATCCGCCCGTCCAGGATTCCTCAAGCGAGTGCGTGAACTGTGCGACCAGCACGAAGCGCTGTTGGTGCTGGATGAAATCCAGTGCGGCATGGGCCGTACCGGCTCGCTTTTCGCACACACGCAGGACCAGGTGCGGCCGGACATCGTCACGCTGGCCAAGGCGCTGGGGTGTGGTTTCCCGATTGGCGCGATGCTGGCCGGCGGCAGGGTGGCCGAGGTGATGCAGTACGGTGCGCACGGGACCACCTTCGGAGGCAATCCGATGGCGGCGGCAGTGGCGCGGGTAGCGCTGCGCAAGCTGGGGTCCGAG
>JAPHUU010000288.1 GCA_026193555.1 Rhodanobacter sp. | reverse complement strand
GGTGTAGGTGGCCAGGTTGGATCGCGGCGTGCGGCCGATCGGTTTCTGGTCGACCCGCACCAGCCGCGTCACCGTCTCCATGCCCGCCGCAATGCGCCCGCCGGCCGGCGTCGGCGCCTCCTCGGCCGGCAGCTCATCGGCGTCGTCTTCCACCGCATGCGGCACGCCCAGCCGCGCACTGACCAGCTCCACCAGCGCCTGGCTGACCACGCTGGACTTGCCGGCACCGGAGACGCCGGTGACGGCGGTCATCGCGCCCAGCGGAAAGGCCACGTCCAGACCCTGCACGTTGTTGCGTTCGATGCCCTCCAGCCGCAGCCAGCCGAGTGGCTCGCGCGGCGCGGGCGGCAACGGCGGCGCCAGATCGAACAGGTAGCGCCGGGTGTGCGAGGCGGCGCAATCCTTCAGCCCGTCGGGCGGGCCGCTGTAGAGCACCTGCCCGCCCTGCTCGCCCGCGTCGGGACCGATGTCGACGATCCACTCGGCGGCGCGGATCAGCTCCAGCTCGTGCTCCACCACAAACACCGAATTGCCACCGGCCTTGAGCCGCGCCAGCGCCCGCAGCAGCGCCTCGGTGTCAGCCGGATGCAACCCGGCCGACGGCTCGTCCAGCACGTAGATCACGCCGAACAGCTGCGCCCGCAACTGCGTCGCCAGTCGCAACCGCTGCAGCTCGCCGGGCGACAGCGTGGGCGTGCTGCGGTCCAGCGACAGGTAACCCAGCCCCAGGTCGGCCAGCGTGTCGATGCGCGCGCACACGTCGGCGGCGATGCGCTGCGCCACCAGCGCCTTTTCCGGATGGGACACCTCGTCGGCACGCGCACGGTCGGCGGCGTTTCGAAGCTGCGCGCCGAGTTCGCGCAATGACAGACGCGAAGCGCCGGCGATATCGATCCCGCCGAACGTCACCGCCAGCGCTTCGCGTCGCAGGCGCTTGCCGTCGCAGGTCGGGCACGCGCTGGCCACCATGTAGCGCGCCACGCGCTGCTTGATGCCGGCGCTCTCGCTGTGGGCGAAGGTGTGCATCACGTATTCGCGCGCGCTGACGTAGGTGCCCTTGTAGTTGCCCGGCTCACCGCGCGCATAGGCGGCCTGCGCTACCTCCGGGGCCACGTCGCGGAATACCGGCACCGCCGGCTGCTCGGTGGTGAACAGGATCCAGTCACGATCCTTTTGCGGCAGCGCGCGCCACGGACGGTCCACGTCATGGCCCAGAGTCACCAGGATGTCGCGGTAATTCTTGCCCTGCCAGCCTTGCGGCCAGCAGGCGATGGCACGCTCGCGAATGCTCAGCGACGGGTCGGGCACCATCGAGGCCTCGGTGGCGTCGAACACCTTGCCCAGGCCATGGCAGTGGGGACACGCGCCGGCCGGCGTATTGGGCGAGAACGCGTCGGACTCCAGCGGCGCCTGCCCCGCCGGGTAATCGCCGGCGCGCGAGTACAGCATGCGCAGCGCATTGGAGAGCGTGCTCAGGCTGCCCACGGTGGATCGCGCACTGCTGCCGCCGCGGTGCTGCTGCAGCGCGACGGCCGGCGGCAGGCCGTCGACGCCGTCCACGTCCGGCACGCCAGCCTGCTCGATCAGCCGCCTCGCGTACGGCGCCACCGACTCGAAATAGCGCCGCTGTGCCTCCGCGTACACGGTGCCAAAAGCCAGCGACGACTTGCCCGAACCCGATACGCCGGTGAACACCACCAGCGCGTCGCGCGGGATATCCAGACTGACGTTCTTCAGGTTGTGCTCGCGCGCCCCGCGCACCCGCACACAGCCGTTGTCGGGCAACGGGTCGGCAGGCGTCTCGGGCGGTGTGGATGACATTGGCGGGCTCCCGGCAGACAGATCGCGGTCGCCCTGAGAAGGCGATGAAAGCCGGTCATTGTAGAGCGGCGGGCACACCCCCGGCCTCGGACCCTCGGTCGCCGCGCTGCCTGCCCACGATCGGGCACGGCAAGCGGCCCTGATTCACGTGCCGGTGACACGCAACGGCCACACGAACGCGTAGGCTGGCCGGGAGCCTTGTTCCAGCGATCGACAACGGGAGCGACGCATGCCGGGCATGCCGCTGCAATGCACGATGGTTTCGGTCGTCGCGACCCGCGGCGACGGCGCCGACGCGCAGGTGTTGCTGCTGCATCGGGCCGGTGCCCACCTGCACGGCCTGTGGGCCTATGTCGCCGGCCACATCGAACCCGGCGAGAAAGCCTGGCAGACCGCCTTGCGCGAGCTGCACGAAGAGGCCGAGCTGCGGCCGCTGGCCCTGTATTCGGCCGATCGCTGCGAGACCTACTACGACGTGCGCGAGGAATGCGTTGCCGTGGTGCCGGCCTTCGTCGCCCTGATCGATGCCGACGCGCCGGTTCGCCTGAACGCGGAGAACGACGCCCACCGCTGGCTGTCGTTTGACGAGGCGATCCCGCTGCTGCCGTTCGGCAGCCAGCGCGAGCTGTTCGCGCTGGTCCGCCGGGAATTCATCGACCACCCACCGTCGCCGGCGTTGCGGATACCCATCGCCGACACCTGACCGGGACGCTGGCCTGACGGCTGGCAACGGACGCTGACCCCGAGGCTTCCCGCCGCGGGGCTCGCCCTCCTAGGCGGTCACCGCCGAACCCTGCTCGACCGACGCCGCCAGGGCGCGCAGCAACGCCGCACCATCTCCCCGCCAGGCGCTGCCATGCATGCAGGCGAGAGTGGCGGGAGATTCAGCGGCCAGGCGTTCGAGCATCGCACGGGTATTGGGGGCATGGGCGTAGTAGTCCATCGCACCGCGAAAGCCCTCACTGGGACCCAGTATGTCGCTCTCGACCAGCGCCGCCTTGCCGTCTCCACCCTGGGTGAACAGATCGCCGCACAACAGGGTGCGGGTGGTCTGCTCGAACGGCAGGCCGCAATCCCAGCCGTGCGGCAGGTGCGGGGTGTCGAACCAGCGCAGGGCATGGGTGCCCAGATGCAGCACGTCGCCGTCACCCAGCGCATGCGCTGGCCGGTCGGCGACGTCGTTGACCGAAACCAGTGCCGCGATCTGGCTGCAGACCGGCACGGCATCGGGCGCGATCGCGAGAAACTCGTTCAGTGCGCCACATTCGTCGGCTTCGAAATGCGAGAAGCCGATGTAGCGCAGCCGCGCCGGAGGCAGCACCCCGGCAATCGCCTCCTGCACCAGCGGGAACAGGCGCCGCGGACCGGTGTGAAACAGCATCGGCTTCTCGTCGACGATCAGATACTGGTTGAAGTTGAAGGCGCCGACCGGCAATTCGACCGGGGTGTTGATGCGGTAGATGCCATCGGCGATTTCCTGGATATTCGTGCCGGATTGCTGATTGGTTATCACGGTGACCTCCTGGGTGGGTTTGCAAGGAGGTGTAACGAAGCGACCGTTCGTTACACTTTTACAAACAAGGAGGTCCCCCTATGCTGTGGCGATGTCTTTTCCTGTCCCCGACGACCTGCCCGATGATGCTTCGCTGGCCCGACGGGTGGGACAGGCGGCGCCCGCTACCGACCATGAAGCGGAGGCCGAACTGTGCCGGCGGCTCGCGCCGCGCGTGCGCCAGTACGGGTTGCGGCACCTGCGCAACGACGCGGCCGCCGCCGATCTCATGCAGCAGGTGATGCTGCTGATGATCGAGCGCCTGCGCGCGGGCGTCCTGCGCGAACCGGAGCGGCTGGCATCGTTCGTGTTCGGCATCTGCCGCATGGTGGTGCTGGATCTGCGCCGCGGGCATGCCCGCCACGAACGCCTGCTGGAAACCTGGGGCGAAGCACTGTTGCCGCCGGAAGCGGCGCTGCCGAATTTCGACCATGAACGCCTGGCACGCTGCCTCGCGCGCCTGTCGGAACGGGAGCGCACCGTTCTGCTGCTGACGTTCTACGACGACATGCCTGCCGCGGCCCTGGCGCATGAGCTGGACCTGAGCCCGACCAACGTTCGCGTGATCCGCCATCGCGGCCTCGAGCGCCTGCGCACCTGCGTGATCGGCGGCACGCCATGAGTACCGCATCCTGCCAGTCACCGCTGGAGTGGCACGCCCTGCTCGCGTACCGGCTGGGCGAGCTCGACCCGGACAGCGAGGCGCGCATCGAGGAGCACTACCTCGGCTGCGCCGGCTGCAGTCAGCGGCTGGAGCAACTGATCGCGCTGGCGCGGGAGGTGCGCGCACTGGCGCGCACCAGCGGAGTGAACTCGGTGATCAACCACCACTTCGTGCGCCGGCTGTCGGAGCGCGGCCTGCAGGTGCGCGAATATCGCGTGCCGCGCAACGGCTCGGTGAACTGCACCGTCGCCCCCGATGACGATTTCGTGGTGGCGCGACTGGAGGCGCCACTCGGCGGAGTGACCCGGCTGGACCTGATCGATCTCGACCATGACGGCCTCACCGCGATGCGGCACGAAGACATTCCCTTCGTCGCCGACGACGGCGGTGTGGTGATCTCTCCCAGCATCGAATTCTTGCGCAGCCTGCCCGCGACCACCCTGCGCATGCGCCTGCTCGCCGTCGATGCCAGCGGTGAACGGACCCTGGGCGAGTACACCTTCAACCACTCCCCCTACCCGCCGCCGGGAGCGCAGTAGGCCGTCGCCGGTGGGGCCGCGGCACCTGCCACATCGACAGTGCGGATACCGGACAGCCGGGTGACAAGACCGACCGCGCCACCCCACCTCGCGCCGGCGCCCGCTGCCTCGATCACGCCCGGGCGGTGATCAGGAACACCGGATAGCGGCTCACGCGGCCGTCGGCGGCGGTCTTGGTGACCGTGTGCGCGGTGCGCGCGCTGGTCTGGACGAAGCCGGTGGCGCGCAGCTGCTCCTGCAGCGCGGCGCGATCGAAACCGTGGTGCATCACGCCGGGCACGTCGTCGCCATGGAAGCTGCCGTCCTCGGCGTCCAGGTCCACCAGCGCCAGCCAGCCGCCCGGCTTCAACATGCCGTGGAACGTGTGCACCAGCGCCGCGACATCCGGGATGTGATGCATCGTCATGCTGCTGAAGATCAGGTCGAAGCGCTCGGCCGGCGGCGGCTCGCGGGTGAGATCGAGCACCCGGGTCTGCAGATGGTCGAGTCCCGCCGCGTGCGCCTTTTCCGTGAGCACCGACAGCATGCCCGGCGACACGTCGCAGGCCAGCAAGCGCCCCAGCCTCGGCGCCAGCGCGGCGCCCACCAGACCGGTGCCGCAGCCGTATTCCAGCGCCTGCCAATCCGCCTGCAGCGGCACCGCCCCGGCGATCGCGGCGGCCACGCCGGTCGCCAGCTCGCGTCGTGTGGGGCTCTCGTCCCACTCGGCGGCGATGACATCGAAACGCTGGCGGTTCTGATCCTGGACTGACGTGGACATGGCGTACCCCTGCAAGATTGGTCCTCCCGGTATGGGCGCACGGGCCGCCGATTCAAGCAGCAGCCGTCAAAAGCAACGACTCGACCGGCCGGAGGCACGCTGCCTTGACGCACGCACCACGGCCGACGATGCAATGATGGATCCGACGGGCAACGGCAGGGGCACAGGATGGCGGGCATCGGCACCGGAATGTTGTTGGGCGGGCTGGGCCTGTTCCTGCTCGGCATGCTGTTGATGACCGAGGGCCTGAAACAGGCTGCCGGTCCGCTGCTGGGCCGCGTGCTCGGCGCGTCCACGCAGACCCGTTGGCGCGGTCTGCTTTCGGGCATGCTGGTGACAGCCCTGGTGCAGTCGTCGAGCGCGGTGACGGTGGCGGCGATCGGTTTCGTCAACGCCGGCCTGCTGGATCTGGGACAGTCACTGTGGGTGCTGTTCGGCGCCAATGTCGGCACCACGATGACCGGCTGGCTGGTGGCGCTGATCGGCTTCAAGATCGAGGTCGAAGCGGCCGCGCTGCCGGTGATCGGCCTGGGCATGGCCCTGCGGCTGTCCGGCCAGCACACCCGACGGGCAGCGCTGGGCACCGCGCTGACCGGCTTCGGCGTGCTGTTCCTTGGCATCGGCTTTCTGCAGCACGCGATCGTGGTCGATGGCCACAGCCTGCCATGGGGCCTGCTGGGCGACGGCCTGCTGGCGGTGCTCGCGTTTGTGCTGGGCGGACTGGCACTGACCGTGCTGATGCAGTCCTCCAGCGCCGTGCTGGCGGTCACGCTGACCCTGGCCCAGGGCGGCGTGCTGCCGCTGACCGAGGCCGCCGCGATGGTGATCGGCTCCAACATCGGCACCACGGTCACGGCGCTGCTGGCCGCCATCGGCGCCACCCCCAACGCTCGCCGAGCCGCCAGCGCGCACGTGGCATTCAACCTGCTCGCCGCCGCGGTGGCGCTGGCGCTGTTGCCGTTGCTGATCCACGCCGTCGACGGTCTGCGCACCCTGCTGGGCCTCGATGCGTCGCCGGCAGTGAGCCTGGCGATGTTCCACAGTGTGTTCAACCTGCTCGGCGTGGCGCTGATGTGGCCGCTGGCCAATCGTCTGACGGCGTTCCTGAAGCGACAGTTCCGCACCCGCGACGAGGATGCCGCGCAGGCGCGCTATCTCGACCGCAACGTCGCCTCGGTCCCGTCGCTGGCCGCCGATGCGCTGCGGCGGGAATTGCAGCGTCTGGGCGATATCGCCCTGACCGTCGCGTGGGCGCGCCTGGGGCACTGGCTCGGCGACGACCAGCGGCCGCAGGAAGCAGCCGCCTATCTGCCGCTGAGCCAGGTGATCCACGACTTCGTCACCGGCGTCAACCGCAGCTCGATGTCGCAGAGCAGCGCGCAGGCCCTGGCCACCCTGCTGCGCGTGCAGCGCTACTACGACACCTGCCATGAACTGAGCGGCGAGCTGGTCACCACCGCCGCGCTGCCGACCGAGCCGCTGCAGACGGCGACCCGCGCGCTGCTGCGGCGCGGCGAGCGACTGCTGCTCCAGCTCAACCCGGCGCACGCCGACTTCGCGCCGCTGGACGCGGAACAGGCGAATGGCTTCGAGTCCGACTACCAGGTGTTGAAGGCCGGCCTGCTGGCGGCCGGTGCCGCCGGCCAGATCGACATCGCCCGCATGGATGCACTGCTGCGCAGCTTCAG
>JAPHUU010000087.1 GCA_026193555.1 Rhodanobacter sp. | reverse complement strand
CGATGCCGAGACGCTGAAGGCCAAGCTCGCGCTGCAGGGTTTCGTCGCCAACGTGCGGCCGGTCAGCGTCGGCGGGCAGACCTATAACCGCGTCCGCCTCGGCCCATTCCGCTCCGCCACCGAGCTGGAGTCGACCAAGCAGCGGCTGGCCAGTGCGGGGATCAATGCGATTGCATTGAAAGAAGGCAAGTAGGCCGCCCGGCGACCCGCCAGCTGACCCAGCCAACGAAAAAGGCCGCGCCTGATGCGCGGCCTTTTTCGTTGAACCGCTGCCCGTCGGTACCGACGCTGCAACCGGTATGTCAGCCCTTGCGCTTCAGCCGGATCAGCGCCGAGATGTCATCGTCGCCGTAGCCCTGACTCATCAATTCGGCGTAGTCGGCGAGCGACTGCTCGATCACGTGGCGGTCGGTACCGGCCTGCGCGGCAATGCCGTTCACGATGGCCAGATCCTTGTGCAGCAGGGCCAGCTTGAAGCCGACGCTGAACTCGCTGCGCAGCATGGTGGCGCCGCGCTTCTCGAGGAACCAGTTGCCGGCCGCGCCCGCGCCGAGGGTGGGGATCAGCCGTTCTGGATCGAGCCCCAGCGCCTCACCGAGTGCAAGACCTTCGCATACCGCCTGCGCGATGCCCGCCACCAGCACCTGGTTGACGGCCTTGGTCGCCTGGCCCGCCCCCACATCGCCCAGATGCGTCACCCGCAGGGCATAGGCTTCCAGCACGGGACGGGCGCGCTCCAGCACCGCCGCGTCACCACCGACCATCACCGACAGCTTGCCGTTCTTCGCGCCTTCGACCCCGCCGGAAACCGGCGCGTCGAGGAAATGCGCACCGACTGCGGCCAGCCGCGCCGCCGCCTGCTGCGCGGTGGCCGGCGCCACGGTGGAGTGATCGATCACGATCGCGCCGGTCTGCAGATGGGCGGCCAGTGCGTCGACCGTGGCCAGCACATCGGCATCGGCAGTGACGCACAGCGCGATGACATCGCACCGGGCGGCCAGTTCGGCCAGCGTCGTCGGCGCGGCCACGCCCAGCTCGGCGGCCAGCGCCTCGGCCTTGGCATGGGTGCGGTTGGCGACGGCGACCAGCAGGCCACGTGCCTGCAGATGTGCGGCCATCGGCGCGCCCATCGCGCCGAGGCCGATGAATCCAGTCTTGAGAGTCATGCGAGGAATCCCTGATTGAAGGCTTTCATGGTGGAAGTCGAGGTCGAAGTTGTCGGGGTTGGATGGCTGGGCACGCGGCCCCTCATCCCGGCTCTCACCTCCCGCAGCGGGAGATTCCTGCGGGAGGTAAGGGGGGAGAAGGGGACATCGGTTACTGCATGAACCACCCGTGGCTGACCACGATCGACTGCCCAGTCAACGCCGCGCTGGGGAACGTGGCCAGGTACAGCGCGGTCTGCGCGATGTCGTCGACCGTGGTGAACACGCCATCGACGGTGTTCTTGAGCATCACGTTCTTGATCACCTCCGCTTCGCTGATGCCCAGCTCCTGCGCCTGCTCGGGAATCTGCTTCTCGACCAGCGGTGTACGCACGAAGCCGGGGCAGATCACGTGCGAGCGCACGTTGTGGGGCGCGCCTTCCTTGGCCAGCGTGCGCGCCAGACCGAGCAGGCCGTGCTTGGCGGTGACGTATGGGGCTTTCAGCACCGAGGCCTCGTGCGAGTGCACCGAGCCCATGTAGATCACGATGCCGCCGCGACTGTTGCCGGCACCGTCGTCCTGGTACATGTGCTTCAGCGCAGCCTTGGTAGTCAGGAAACCGCCGTCGAGATGGATCGCCAGCATCTTCTTCCAGTCGGCGAACTTGAAGTCGACGATCGGGCTGACGATCTGCACGCCGGCGTTGGAGACAAGAATGTCCAGCCGGCCGAACGTGGCGATCACCCGGTCGGTGCCCGTATTGACGGCATCTTCGCTGGTCACGTCCATCGCGACGCCGATCGCCTTGCCGCCGGCCGCGTTGATCGCCGCGGCAACGGCATCGGCCGCCTGCTGGTTGATGTCGGCGATCGCCACGCTGGCGCCATGCTTCGCGTACAGCTCGGCGATCGCCTTGCCGAGGCCGCTGGCCGCGCCGGTGATCAGGGCCACCTTGCCGTTGAGACTGGTCATGCGCTGCTCCTGTTCGGGTAGTTTGTAGAAGCGACTTCAGTCGCGATGCCTTTGGTCGCGGCGCCAGGGCGGGAGCATCGCGGATGAAGCCGCTCCCACCTGGTTATTTGGCCTCTTCGGCCAGATAGGTATAGGCGGTCAGCCCGGCATCCAGCCATGTGTACAACTGCTCGGCCGCGACCCCGCCGATGCCCGCGCTGGCGATGCGCTCGCGGTAGCTGCCCCGCAGCGCTGCCAGGTCATAACCCACGTAATCGAGCATCAGGTCGGTGGTGTCGCCGCGGCGGACATGGGCGAAGGTGTAGCCGTCACCTTCGGCGCGCACGTTGACCGCGTCGGTATCGCCGAACAGGTTGTGGATGTCGCCCAACGTCTCCTGGTAGGCGCCGACCATGAAGATGCCCAGACAATAGCTCTCGCCATCCTTCAGGGCATGCAGCGGCAGGCTCACGTCGACGCCGGCGGCATCGACGTAGTGGTCGATGCGACCATCCGAATCGCAGGTCAGGTCGACGATCACCCCGCGCCGGGTCGGCTGCTCGTCGAGCCGGGCGATCGGGGTGATCGGGAAGATCTGCTCGATCGCCCAGATGTCCGGCACCGACTCGAACACCGAGAAGTTGACGAAATACTTGTCGACCAGCTTCTCGTCCAGCTCGTCCAGTGCCTGGCGATGGGCGCGCTCGGCCGGCTGCAGCCGGCCACGCACCGCGTTGGCGACGGCATAGAACATCTCGTCCAGCCGCGCGCGATCGGCCAGCGCCAGCTGGCCCAGCGCATACAGCGACTGGCCCTCGGCGAGGTGATGCTGGGCCTCGTGGAACAGTTCCAGTGGCGGGCGCTCGTCCAGCGCCGCATGCACCTCGCGCAGATGGCGCAGCACGCTGGGCTCGGGCGCCTGCGGCGAGGGCATGCTGCCGCACGGCACCTCTTCCACCTCGGTCACGTTGACCACCAGCACCGCGTGGTGCGCGGTCATCGCGCGGCCGGCTTCGGTGAGGATGTGCGGTGCGGCCAGGCCCTCGGCGGCGACCGCCTCGGCCAGCGACTGCACGATGGTGGCTGCGTATTGCTCGATCGAGTAGTTGATCGAGTTGTGGCTGCGCGAGCGCGTGCCCTCGTAATCCACGCCGAGACCGCCGCCGACGTCGACGATCTCCAGCGGCACGCCCATGCGGGTGAGTTCGACGAAGTAGCGGGTGGCCTCGCGCATGCCGTTGGCGATGTCGCGCACGTTGGAGATCTGCGAGCCCATGTGGAAATGCTGCAGCTTCAGGGTGTGCTTGAGCCCGGCCGCATCGAGCCGCTCGATCAGGGTCAGCACCTGGCTCGGCGACAGGCCGAACTTGCCCTTGTCGCCGCCGGTGTTCTGCCACTTGCCGGCGCCGATCGAGGCGAGCCGCACGCGCACGCCCAGCAACGGCTCGACCTCGAGCGCCTTCGCCTCGGCGAACACATGATCGAGCTCGGACAATTTCTCGATCACGATGTGCACGCGCAGGCCCAGCTTCAGGCCGATCAACGCCAGCCGGATGTATTCACGATCCTTGTAGCCGTTGCAGATCACGATCGAGCCGGGCCGCGCCATCGCCAGCACCGCCATCAGCTCCGGCTTGGAGCCTGCCTCGAGACCGAAGCCGTGGGTGCCGGCGGCGACCAGCTCACCGGCCACACCGCGCTGCTGGTTGACCTTGATCGGATAGATCGCGGTGTAGCCGCCCGCATAACCGAACTCGTCGATCGCGTGGGCAAACGCGCCCTGCAGCCGTGCGAGGCGGTCGGCGAGGATGTCGGGAAAGCGCACCAGCAGCGGCAGCCGCAGGCCCTCGGCGCGGGCGCGATCGACGATCCCGGGAAGCGCCAGCGCCGGGCCGGCGGCACCGCGCGGGCGCATCACGATCTGGCCGGCGTGATCGACATCGACATAGCCGTCGCCCCAATGCGGCACGGCGTAGGTGTGGCGGGCAGTTTCAACAGTCCAGGGCTTCGACACGAGTTTCTCCTTGTACCAACGGATCCTGTTGTCGCAGCGGCGAGCCTTGACGGGGTGCTCGAAGAGCGGAAAGCCTTCCGGCCGGAAGCCTCGCACGCCGCGGGGCCGGAGGGGCTTGCCCGACAGACCGCCACGCGGTCGCGACGGTCTGTCAGACCGAGCATTGTAATGGTCGGCGACGCCAATGGGCGGTCATCGCCGGCGGGACGTCAACCGGCGTTGCCGCTACAATTGCGCTCTTTGCCCCTTCACGTGTCATCGGGAACACCGTCATGTCGCAACAGCCCAGCTGGTTCACCGAAGCCCACCAGGCTTCCGGCTCCTCCATCGGTTTTCGTACCGAGCAACTGCTGCATGCGGAGCAGACCCCGTTTCAGACCATCGAGATCCACCAGACCACCGACTGGGGCAAGCTGATGGTGATCGACGGCTGCGTGATGCTGACCACGCGCGACAATTTCCTGTATCACGAGATGATGACCCATCCGGCGCTGTTCACCCATGCGCGCGCCAAGCGCGTGGTGATCATCGGCGGTGGTGATTGCGGCACCCTGCGCGAGGTGCTCAAGCACGAGGAAGTCGAGTCCGCCGTGCAGGTGGAGATCG
>JAPHUU010000238.1 GCA_026193555.1 Rhodanobacter sp. | reverse complement strand
GTGGCGAGGATCCATTCGCGCAACTCGGGGCGGATCGAGGTGGTCTTGGGCATGGCTGGCTAGCGGGTTGGGGATCCCGAAAGCTTACCCGACCCTCACTCTCCAAGGCGTCTTCAGCACGAACGATCGGCGACTGGCTCGTCCTCCTGGCATCCATCCGGATGCCACCGGTCAGGCGCGACCGGCTCGTGGTTGCTGCGCATGGCTACTTCAGCTGATCCCACAGGAAATCGTAGGCCATGGCATGCATATGGGCGGACTGCTGGTTGTCCGCGCCGGCGCCGTGGCCCCCTTCGAGGTTCTCGTAGAACCACACGTTCGGCAGGCTCATCGCCTGCATCTTCGCGGCCATCTTGCGCGCCTGCACCGGGCCGACGCGGTCGTCGCTGGTGGTGGTGTAGAACAGCACCGGCGGGTAGTGGCCATCCTTTTTCACGTTATGGTACGGCGAGAAGGTCTTGATGAAGTTCCAGTCGGCGGTATCCGGATTGCCGTATTCGCCCATCCAGGAGGCACCGGCCGACAGGTGGGTGTAGCGCTTCATGTCGAGCAGTGGCACTTCGCAGGCGATGGCGCCGAACAACTGCGGATACATCGTCAGCATGTTGCCCACCAGCAGGCCGCCGTTGCTGCCGCCCTCGGCGCCCAGATGCTGCGGTGAGGTGACTTCGCGTCGAATCAGATCCTCGGCGACGGCTGCAAAGTCCTCGTACGCGCGCGGCCGGTTGGCTTTCAATGCCGCCTGATGCCACTGCGGGCCGTACTCGCCGCCGCCGCGGATGTTGGCCACCACGTAGACGCCGCCGCGTTCCAGCCAGGCACGACCCACGCTGCCGCTGTAGAACGGCTCCAGCGATACCTCGAAGCCACCGTAGCCATACAGCAGGGTGCGGTTGGAACCATCGAGCTTCATGTCCTTCGGCGCGACCTCGAAGTAGGGCACGCGCGTGCCGTCCTTCGAGGTGACGAAGCGCTGGCTGACTGTGAACTTCGAGGCGTCGAAAAACGCCGGCTCCTGCTTGAGCGTTTCAGCCGGCGCACTGCCGAGCACGCCGCGCTGCAGCGACGAGGGTGTCAGGAAGCCGGCCACTTCGAGCCAGTATTCGTCGCTGTGGTCCGGATCGGTGTCGGCCACGCGGATCGTGCTCATCGCCGGGGCGCCCGGCATGGTCTCGCGCTTCCACGTGCCGTCGGGCGTGGCCGACGGCGGTGGAGTCAGGACCTCCACTCGGCTCTTGACGTCGTCGAGCACATCGAGGATCAGGTGGTGCCGGGTCCAGTTGTACGACGCCAGCGAGGTGTGCGCATCCGGCGTGAACAGCACCGTGAAGCGTGGATTGCCTGCCATGAACTGGTCGTAGTTCGCGGCCAGCAAGGCGCCGGACGGAAACGTTTCGCCGCCGATGGCCCACTCCGAGCGCGTCTGCACCAGCAGCCACTCGCGATGCGGGTCGACGGTGGCATCGGTCGGTACGACCAGGCGCACCAGCTTGCCGTTCACCCGCTGGTACATCTCGCTGTGGAAGAAGTCCTTGGCGATCTGCACGAAGTCGCGCTCGTAGCCCGGCGTGCTGTCATGCATCGCGCTTACTGCCAGGTCGGTGAGCTTGCCTTCATACACCGTGGTGGCCGCGGTCAGCGGTGTGCCGCGCCTCCATTCCTTGACGATGCGCGGGTAGCTGGAGTCGGTCATGCTGCCGGGGCCGAAATCGGTGCCCACGTAGATGGTGTTTCGATCGATCCAGTCGACCTCGGTTTTGGCCACCGGCAGGTCGAAGCCGCCCTGGACGAAGGACTTCGAGGGAATGTCGAATTCACGCACCCTTACCGCGTCGCCGCCATCGGGTGACAGCGAAACCAGGCAGCGTTCGTATTTCGGCTTGAGGCACTGGACGCTCTTGAATACCCAGCGCTGGTTCTCGGCCTTGTTCAGTGCATCGATGTCGAGCACCAGGTCCCACTTGGGCTCGGCCTTGCGGTACTCGGCCAGGGTGGTGCGCCGCCAGATGCCGCGCGGGTGTGCCTTGTCGCGCCAGAAGTTGTACAGCCAGCCGTCCATGCGGCGCACCAGTGGGATGCGCGCATCGGAGTCGAGCACTTCGAGGATGCTGTCGCGGGTCTTGTCGAATTCGGCGTTGTCGATGAACTGCTTGGCCGTTTTGGCGTTTTCCTGCTTGACCCATGCCATCGAGCGGTCACCGCGGATGTCTTCGAGCCACAGGAACGGGTCGTCGCTGGACCGGGATCCCGCGGTAGCGGTGGCGGGTTTGCTGTCGTGTGCGATGGTGTCGTTCATGCCCACCAGTGTGGCGCCGAGAGCCAGCATCAGCCAGACCGATTTCATCGTGTGGCCCCTTGAGTGAGTGGGAGGTGGCGAAACGATTGCGCGGGCAGTGCCCGCCGGGTTATGAGCGTAGCCGCCCGATCGTATGTCCGCCCGTGCCCAAAGTCAGGTGCGCGGTCCTGTGGCGCCGCAAAAAAAAGTCCCGCCGGGGCGGGACTTTTCATGCTGCCTGTCGCTGTACTTACAGCAGCGGAATCAGCAGCAGTGCCACGATATTGATGATCTTGATCAGCGGGTTGATCGCCGGTCCGGCGGTGTCCTTGTACGGATCACCGACGGTGTCGCCGGTGACTGCCGCCTTGTGCGCCTCGGAGCCCTTGCCGCCGTGATGGCCGTCCTCGATGTACTTCTTGGCGTTGTCCCACGCACCGCCGCCGGTGGTCATCGAGATCGCCACGAACAGACCGGTGACGATGGTGCCGATCAGCAGGCCGCCCAACGCCTTCGGCCCCAGCAGCAGGCCGACCACGATCGGCACCGCGACCGGCAGCAGCGACGGCAGGATCATTTCGCGAATCGCCGACTTGGTCAGCATGTCGACCGCACGCGAATATTCCGGCTTCGCCGTGCCCAGCATGATGCCGGGAATCTCGCGGAACTGGCGGCGGACTTCCTCCACCACCGCGCCCGCGGCACGACCGACGGCCTCCATCGCCATCGCACCGAACAGATAGGGAATCAGGCCGCCGATCAGCAGGCCGATGATCACCATGTGGTCGGACAGGTCGAACGCGAAGGTCTGGCCCGGATGGCTGGCCTGCAGGTTGTGCGTGTAGTCGGCGAACAGCACCAGCGCAGCCAGCGCGGCCGAGCCGATCGCATAGCCCTTGGTCACTGCCTTGGTGGTGTTGCCGACCGCGTCGAGCGGATCGGTGACGCCACGCACTTCCGGCGGAAGGTCAGCCATCTCGGCGATGCCGCCGGCGTTGTCGGTGATCGGGCCATACGCATCCAGCGCCACGATCATGCCCGCCATCGACAGCATCGCAGTGGCCGCGATCGCAATGCCGTAAAGGCCGCCCAGTCCATAGGCGCCCCAGATCGCCACGCAGATCACCACCACCGGCATCGCGGTCGATTTCATCGACACACCCAGGCCGGCGATGATGTTGGTGCCATGGCCGGTGGTCGAAGCGGCAGCGATGTGCTGCACCGGCTTGAACTGGGTGCCGGTGTAGTACTCGGTGATCCACACGATCGCACCGGTCAGCCCCAGTCCGATCAGCGAGCAGCCCCACAGGTTCATCGCGCCGTGGCTGAAACCGCCCATCAGTTGCTTGGTGATCGGGTAGAACGCGGCGGCGGCCAGCACTGCCGAGACGATCACGCCTTTGTACAGCGCGCCCATGATCGAGCCGCCTTCCTTCACCTTCACGAACAAGGTGCCGATGATCGAGGCGATGATCGACACCGCCCCCAGCATCAACGGATACAGCACGGCATTGGCGCCGACTTCGTTGGCCATCAGGCCGCCCAGCAGCATCGTCGCGATCACGGTAACGGCATAGGTTTCAAACAGGTCGGCCGCCATGCCCGCGCAGTCACCCACGTTGTCGCCGACGTTGTCCGCAATCACGGCCGGGTTGCGCGGGTCGTCCTCGGGAATGCCGGCTTCGACCTTGCCGACCAGATCCGCGCCCACGTCCGCGCCCTTGGTGAAGATGCCGCCGCCCAGGCGGGCGAAGATCGAGATCAGCGAAGAACCGAAGGCCAGACCCACCAGCGCATGCAGGGACGCCTCGGCGCTGACCCCGAAGTGGCTGAGCAACAGCCAGTAACCGGCAACACCGAGCAGCGCCAGACCCACCACCAGCATGCCGGTGATCGCGCCGCCGCGGAATGCCACGTCCATGGCCGGGCTGAGGCCACGGCGGGCCGCCTCGGCGGTGCGCACATTGGCGCGCACCGACACGTTCATGCCGATATAGCCAGTCGCACCGGACAGGACGGCGCCGAGCAGGAAGCCGATCGCGGTCGGCCAGTTCAGAAAGAAGCCGATCAGCAGCAACAGCACCACGCCGACCATCGCGATAGTCGTGTATTGCCGGTTGAGGTAGGCGCTGGCGCCTTCCTGGATCGCTGCCGCGATCTCCTGCATCCGTGCATTGCCTGGCGACTGCGCCAGGACCCATCGCGTCGAAAGTGCGCCATACAAGATGGCCACTACGGCACACGTCATAACGATCCACCAGCCATACTGCTGCAACATCGGAGCCTCCCCTGGGTAAGTCAGT
>JAPHUU010000328.1 GCA_026193555.1 Rhodanobacter sp. | reverse complement strand
CGGGTCGTTCAATCTGCCCGGGCAGTGCGTCAGCGCAGATTTTCCAGCAATTGGCTGGCGGTTTCCTGCTGTAGCGGAGTGCCCTCCTTGAGCACTTCGCCGAGCATCGCACGCGCGCCTTCAGCATCGCCCATGTCCAGGTAAGCACGGGCCAGGTCGAGTTTCGTGTCCGCCGGGTCGTCACTGTAGTCGCCCGCTCCCAGCAGCGACTCATCACCCAGCACCCCATCAGCCTGCGCCTCTTCACCGGGCCCCTCAGGCACCGGCTCGGAAACCGGCCAATCCGACGACGTCACGTCATGGGTGGCCTGCGCATGCGTGGCGGCGGCTACTGGAGCGAACACGGTGTTGTCGGATTCCGACGCCTGCGGACGCTGCGCGGTCAGATCGAAATCGTAGTGGTATTCGCTGACTTTCTTCGACGCTGGCGCTGCCGGTGGCATGCTCGAAGTCGCCGCTGCCGGCATGGACATGTCGTCATCGGCCGCAAAATCGTCGATATCGAATGTCTGTTGATCGTGCGTCTCCTGCTGCGCAGGCTCGTCTCCATGCGGGCTGAACAACGGGTGGCCGGGCACCAGGTCTTCGCCCATGTGCACGACATCCTGCCATTCGTCCTGCTGCGGATCGGTGACGTGGGCATACATGGCTTCTGCCGCCGCCTCGAAGCGCTCCTCGTCACGACGCGAGTAATACAGCGTCACCAGCTCCAGATGCAGGTAGATATCATCCGGATGCTCGGCCAGTTGCTCGAGTATCTCGTCCTGGTCGGCATCGTCTTCCGCAGTCGTTGCCGCCGACGAGGCGGCAAAACGGTCAGCCAGCGACGAAGACGCACTACCCGTCGCCGCCTTCGATTTGCGGCTGCGCATGACCAGCAAGAGCAGCAACAGGACTGCGGCGCCCACCGCAGCCTGGGCCCAGAGCTGCATGTACCAGGGTTGCTCGGCGGCGACGGCAGCACGGGCTGCGACCACCGGTTTGGCGGCCGGTTTGACCTCCTTGCTCGCCGGCGCGGCGGGCGCGCTGGCTGCCGCAACCGGAGCCTGCGCCATCGCCGTGGAGGCAGCGGCCGGGGCACTGCTCGCTGCGGTAACCGTGGCGGTTGTCGCGGGCGCGGCGACGGTCGCCCCCGCTGCCACGCTCGCGGGCTTTTCCGCAACGCTGGCCGACGGCGCCGGCTTGACCTCGCTCACCGACGGCGGCGACACGGGTGTTTTCGCAGCTTTGCGCGCCTCCGCCAACTTGCTTTGCAGCGCGGCGATCTCGTTGTCCTTCAGCGACAGCAGGCGTTCGTTCTTGCTGTTGATGTCCGCCAGGTCCTTGATGCGGGTCTTGAGGTCGACACCCTGCTGCTGCAAGCTGGCCAGACTTTCCTTCGCGCGCAACAGGTCCTGATTCATGCTGGCCAGGGCTTTGGCGTTCTTGCGCGCGGCGGCACCACCATTGGCACCCGCGCCGCTGCCTTCCTTCGGCGGCACCAGTGCCAGCCGATCGGTCGAGTTGCCCGACGAACCGGTCGGGGAACTCGAAGCCCCGGCACGCGTCGCGGCATCGGCGACCGTGGTGGGCCTCACCGTGGTGCGCGCGCGCCAGTCACTGTTCTGCCGGCGTACTTCGGCGAGCGCCGCGGCGGCGGTCAGGGCCTTCACCTCGGCCGAAGTCGGCACACGCAGCACCACGCCGCTCTTCAGCGCGTTGATGTTGTCACGATAGAACGCATCGGGATTGGCCTGCTTCAGCGCCAGCAGCATCTGGTTCATGTCAGTGCCGGCAGGTGCCGTACGGTGGGCTATCCCCGAGAGCGTCTGGCCATGCTGAACAGGACCGAGCTTTCCGTTGGGGACCGCTTCCGAACCGGTGACGGCGGCAGCAGGCGGCGTGGTCCCAGTACCTGCCGCGGGCGGTGCAGCGACCGGTGCAGCAGGCGGCGCGGCGGCCGGGCTCGCCGCCTTGGTCGGCATCACCGGCGCTGGCGCGGCTGCCGGTGCCGCCGCGGCCATGCCGGGTGGATCGAGCAGGATCACGACCTCGCGT